>CALVUV010000037.1 GCA_944363685.1 uncultured Bacilli bacterium | reverse complement strand
TATTAGATTTAATGATTAATTCTATTTATACTAATAAGGAGATATTTTTACGTGAGTTAATCTCTAATGCAAGTGATGCAATAGATAAACTTTATTATGAATCACTTACTAATAAAAAGATTAAGGTTAAGAAAAAAGATTTAGAAATTAGATTAATACCTGATAAAGATAATAGAACTCTAACTATTGTTGATAATGGTATTGGTATGACTGAAGATGAGTTAGAGAATAATTTAGGTACTATCGCTAAAAGTGGATCTGAATTATTTAAAGAGAAAATGTCTGATGATAAAAATATGGCTATTATTGGACAATTTGGGGTAGGATTTTACTCTAGCTTTATGGTAAGTGATGAAGTAGAAGTAATTAGTAAAGCTTATGACAGTGATAAAGCTTATCGTTGGATATCAAGAGGTGCTGATGGATACTCTATTGAGGAAGTAGACTATGATAATTTTGGTACTAAGATTATTTTACATTTAAAAGAGAATAATGAAGATAATAATTATGATGAGTATCTAGAAGATTATGCTCTAGAAAGATTAGTTAAGAAATATTCTGATTATATCTCTTATCCTATAAAGATGGAAGTAGAGACTACTAGTAAAAAAGATGATAAAGAAGAGAAAAAAACAGAAGATAAAACACTAAACAGTATGGTTCCTATTTGGAAGAAAGGGAAGAGTAGTGTAAAAGATGAAGATTATAATTCATTTTATACAGATAAATTTTATGACTATGAAGCTCCTTTAAAAGTAATACGTAGTGAAGTAGAAGGAAGATGCTCATATACAACACTTCTATTTATACCAAGTCATGCTCCATATAATTATTATTCTAAAGATTATGAGAAGGGACTTGAATTATATTCTAAAGGTGTCTTAATAATGGAGAAGTGTTCTGATCTTTTACCTGATTACTTTAGTTTTGTTAAAGGTGTTGTAGATAGTGAAGATATTTCTTTAAATATATCAAGAGAAACTCTACAAGATAACTATCAAATTAAATCTATCGCTAAATCCCTTGAATCTAAGATTAAGAAAGAATTAGAGAAAATGCTTAAAAACGATAGAGAAAACTATGAGAAGTTCTTTAAAGACTTTGGAATGCAACTTAAAGTAGGTATTTATGAATCTTTCGGTATGGCTAAAGAAACATTACAAGATTTATTACTTTTCTATTCATCTAAAGAGAAGAAAATGGTTACACTTTCAGAATATGTTTCTAATATGAGTGATGATGATAAGATTATTTACTATGCTTGTGGTGAAACTGTAGATAAAATAGATTTATTACCACAGGTTGAAACTTTTAAAGAGAAGGGAATGGATATTTTATATTTAACTGATTACTTAGATGAGTTTGTCTTTAAAGTAATGATGAACTATAAAGAGAAAAACTTTGTTAATGTGGCAAGTAGTGATGCTAACTTAGAGAGTGATGAAGAAAAAGAAGAGTTAAAGAAAGTTAACGAAGAATATAAAGAGATGTTTACTAAGATGAATGATGCTTTAAGTAATAATGTAAATGAAATAGAATTTACTCATCGTTTAAAGAATCATCCTGTATGTTTAACAAGTAAAGGTGATGTGTCAGTTGAAATGCAAAAAGTAATGGATGCTATGCCAACAGATACAGGAGTTAAAGCTAGTACAATAATGGAGATTAATGAGAACCATCCAATAGCAGATAAATTAAAATCTTTATATGAAAAGAAAGATTATGAAACATTAGAGAAATATAGTAAAATACTTTATGCAGAAGCTAGACTTATTGAAGGAATGAGTTTAGATAATCCAACAGAAATAAGTAATTTAATTAGCGAAGAATTAGCTAAATAAAAAAGGATAGGTTAAATAACTACTTATCCTTTTTACATTCTTTAGCAATACATTTATTATAATAAGGAGAATTCTCCATCAATTTTTCATTTATATAACCATTATCATATTCTTCTGATAAAGTTTTTTTACAACTAAACAAATTAGTTCCTAATCCTAACTTTTCACCTTCAATTTTTACCCCTAAAGACGCTATGGTAGTAGGGTAATAATCAAAAGTAGTAAAAGATCTATTTTTATTACAATTAGTATCAACTGCTGAATTTATATAAACATTATAAACACTTCTTCCATAGTTAGGAATCATGCTATCAAAAGAATATGTGTTCATACTTAAATGATCTCCTGCTAATATAATAGTAGTATTTTCATAAAAGTCTTGTTTCTTTAACCAATTTACAAACTCTCCTAATTGTTTGCTAGAACAAGCAATTGAATTTAAATAATGATCATCATATTCTATATCGCATTCATTATCTAAATATCCATCTGGAAAATGAGTGTCAACAGTTAGCACTGTAAAATTAAATGGCTCATCACTTTTTGATATTTCTTTTAATTCTTGTTTAGCATATTCAAAAAGTTTCCTATCTTCATATCCCCAAAAAACATAATAATCTTCATCTATTATTCTATCTCTTATAGCAGTATTATAATCAAAAACAGTATAATTACCATGCTTTTTTAGATATACTCTTCTACCACCAAAAGTCAAGTCAGAACCAACCATTATATATTGTCTATATCCTTCATCATTTAATATATCTCCTATGGAATATGCTCCTGGTAGGGAAACAGTATCATTATATGTACTGACATCATCCTGATTGAAAGCTGTTTTTATAGGTATTCCAGATGTATGAGCTACTATACCAGCGGTAGTCCAACTGGCAGCATATGTCATAAATGCACCACCAACTAAATTATTTGCTGAGAAATTAATGTTTTCCTTCGCTAACTTAGTTAATTCTGGTATATAGTTTATTTCATAACCACCACCATTTTCTACATCAGCATAAGACGCTTCCATAGACTCTAAAAAAATATATATTAAATTTCTTTTTTCTTTAGGAAATTCTAATTCTACATTTTCTGGATTTACATAAGCTTCTTCAAAAAAATTAGAATCAACTCTATTATGTCTAATATATTCAAGTACTTGTAAATTATTTAATAAGTAAAAAATAGAATAACTTATTAAAATAATTACTAAAATAAAATTATAAGTCTTATAAAAATTTATTCTAAACATTTTTTTTCTTACTTTAACCTTTATAAATACTTCTAAATTTTTAAACAATTTACTTATTAGATAAATAATAACTGTAAGTATAATAGATGTTAAAATAGTATCTTTTATAAAAGATATAATTAATTCACTACTAGCAGTACTTACAGAACTATTTAAAGTAAATAGAACTTGTTCAAAGTTAGTTATTTGAGCATTATCTATGGCCCAATTTGTACCAAGTACTATTGCAAAAGATAAAAATATTAAGATATAAAATAAAATAAATTTACTTATCCTTAGTATTTTTACTACTTTTTTTACTACTTTTCTTCTTTTCATTTCTTTTCTTTTTCCTTATTTCTAAATCAATACTTATATTAGAAGTAATTACCTTTAATAAACATGGTAAAATAATAGAAATTATAATACTTAACCACATATATTTGATACAAAAATCATAAGTAAAAGTATATTCGCTATAATAAAGCATTTTATCGCTGCTAATTAGAAATATTATACTATTCATAATAGTTGTAATTAAAAAAGTATAAAGTAAATAATTTAAAATTAAATCACTAGTATTTTTTTCTTTGTTATTTATTTTTCTATCTACAAAAATAGAAATACTAGCAGGCATTAACATGCATATAGAAAACATTATAACCACAATTCCTTTCTTGATATAACAGTGATTATTATAAAGTAATTTTTATTAAAAATCAAACAATTTTGACTTATAAACTTATTTATAGATATAAATAGAAAAAATCCTAAGTAATTGTGATTAGGATCTTTAATTTTCTATTTTACAATTGAACCAATATTATCAGTAGTTAATAATCCTTTTAACATACCTTTTTTATTTATATTAAATATTTTTATAGGAAAGTTATACTTGAAAATCGAAAAAATGTATTGACAAACATATCTTCTATACAGTACACTTTAGTTACTAAAGGGAGGTTCGTCATATGAAAATATATAGAGCATATAAATTTAGATTATATCCAAATGAAGAACAAAGAATATTAATCCATAAGACCTTTGGATGTAGTCGTTTTGTTTATAACTATTATCTAAATTATCAAAAAGAAAAAGGAGTACAGAAAGCATTTGATTTATGTAATGATTTAAAAGAATTAGAAAAGGGTCGCGAATATCTTAAAGAAGTAGATTCCTGTGCTTTAAGATGCTCTATATTTGATTTGGAAGATGCTTACAATAACTTCTTTGCTAAAAGAAGTGGATATCCAAATTTTAAGAGTAAGTTTGCAAGGCAGTCTTATAGAACTAGCCTTATAAGAAGTACTTATAAAGATAAAGAGTATAGTAATATAGAAGTGGATTTACTAACTAGAAATATAAAATTACCTAAACTAGGTAAAGTTAAAATAAGAGGTTATAGAGATAAAGAAAGAATAAAAGGAAAAATAGTAAATGCAACAATTTCAAGAGAAACAACAAATAAGTATTATGTTAGTGTATTAGTAGAAGAAGATATCTTAATAGATAAAGTAACCCCTACAACTATAGTAGGAATAGATTTAGGAATAAAAGATTTAGTAATAACAAGTGATGGAATTAAATATGGTAATGAAAAAATATTAATGAAATATGAAAAGAGCTTAAAGAGATTACAAAGGAAATTATCAAGACAAGTTAAAGGTAGTAAAAATTATTTAAAGACAAAGGAAAAAATAGCAAGAATACATTCTAAGATAAAGAATTATAGAAAACATTATTTAAATGAAATAGCGAATGAGATAGTGAATGAACACGATATTATAGTAACAGAGAGTCTATTAGTTAAAGATATGTTTAAAGAAAAAGTAAAAGCATTTAACAAAAGTCTATCAGATGCAAGTTTAAGTAAATTATGTTCTCTAATAGAATGGAAAAGTAAGATAAAAGGAAAGTATTATTATAAGATAAATACTTATTATCCGAGTAGTCAAATATGTAGTCACTGTGGTTATAAGAATAATGAAATAAAAGATTTAAGTATAAGAGAATATGACTGTCCGGAATGTGGAGTACATAATGATAGAGATATAAATGCTAGTTTAAACATATTATTAGAAGGTTTAAAATTACACTATAACTTACAAAGTTTAGTTTAAATAATGTTTGATATAATGAAAAAGAACAAAGATAAAAAATACCCAAGTACGGTAGCGACTATCGGAATTTAAGCCTATGGAGAATAGGGGTTACTCTATCTATGAAGTAGGAATCCTTGGAGGTAACGACAAGGTAAAAACAAACTTGTTTGTTTTATTTGTTCTAGGAATAGAGTTATCCATACATAAAGTAATTGCTGTTAGGTCCATTACTTTTAGCTTGTTATTTATAACTTCATCATAAGTAGTTTCTTTAATTAATTTAGCATCATTATAAACTTTAGGATCTTTATCATAGATACCATCTACATTAGTAGCTTTAACTAAGATGTCAGCTTTTATTTCTGCTGCTCTTAATGCTGCTGCTGTATCAGTTGAAAAGTAAGGATTAGATGTTCCTGCTGCAAATATAATGACTTCATTATTTAGAGAATTGTCTCTTTTATAAAAATCTATAACTTTATTCATTTCTATAGCAGAGAAAGCTTTAGCATTAATACCAATTTGTCTAAAAATATCTTCTAAAGCTAGAGCATTCATAACAGTTGCAAGCATTCCAATATAATCAGTTGTAGGTTTAGTTATAAAACTATTATCTTTTCCTCGCCAAAAGTTTCCACCACCAACTACAATAGAAATAGAAAAACCTAAATCAATACACTCTTTAATCTCTTTAGCAATTTCTAATACTTTTTCCTTATCAATACCATAACACTTATTACCACTTAAAGATTCTCCACTAAGTTTTAATAATATTTTTTTCTCCATAATTACACCTCAGTTTAAGTATAACATAAATATATTACTTTAAAAATTAATTTGTATCTGTTATACTTAATAAGTATAAGGAGGATATATAAATGAAATATGTTTATGCTTTTTCTGAAGGTAATAAAGATATGAGAGATTTACTAGGGGGTAAAGGTGCTAATCTTGCAGAAATGACTTCTTTAGGTCTTCCTGTTCCAAGTGGTTTTACTGTAACTACTGAGGCTTGTTTAAATTATTATCATAATAATGGAACTTTAAGTGATGATATTATTAGAGAAATATTTGAAAAAATTGAAGAATTAGAAAAGATAACTAATAAGAAATTAGGAGGTCTTGATAATCCTTTATTAGTATCAGTTAGAAGTGGAGCAAGAATCTCTATGCCAGGAATGATGGATACTATACTTAATCTTGGTATTAATGATAAAGTAGTAGAGTCTATTGCTAATCTTACTAATAATAGACGTTTTGCTTATGATTGTTATCGTCGTTTTATTCAGATGTATGCTGATGTAGTTATGGAATTACCTAAAAGTTCTTTTGAATATTTATTTGAAGATATTAAAAAATCTAAAAATATTAAATTAGATACTGATTTAACAGATTTAGATTTATTAGAAGTAATAAAGAAATATAAAGAAGAATATATTCGTCTTACTAATACTCCTTTTCCAGAAGATCCTAAAGTACAATTGATAGAAGCGGTTAAAGCTGTTTTTAGAAGTTGGAATAATGATAGAGCGATTACTTATAGACATCTTAATAATATTCCTGATGAATGGGGTACTGCTGTTAATGTACAAATGATGGTTTATGGTAATATGGGAGATACTTCTGGTACTGGTGTTGCTTTTACAAGGAATCCTGCGACAGGAGAGAATAAATTATTTGGAGAATACTTAATAAATGCTCAAGGAGAAGATGTAGTGGCAGGTATTAGAACACCTCAAGATATTAGTACTTTAAAAAATATTATTCCAGAGGCTTTTGAGAAGTTTGTTAATATTAGTAAAATATTAGAGAAACATTATAAAGATATGCAAGATATGGAATTTACTATTGAAAGTGGTAAACTATATATATTACAAACAAGAAATGGTAAAAGAACTGCTAAAGCGGCTTTAAAAATTGCTGTTGATCTTGTTAACGAAGGAATGATTAGTAAAGAAGAAGCGATAATGAGAGTAGAAGCTAGTAGTTTAGATCAATTGCTTCATCCTACTTTTGATAGTGAGGATTTAAAAAAGAAAGAAAGTGAAGTTATATCTAAAGGGTTAGCCGCTTCTCCTGGGGCAGCGACAGGCCATCTTTATTTTAGTGCAACTGATGTTTCTAATGCTTTTAATAACGGAGTTAAAGATATAGTGTTAGCAAGGGAAGAGACATCTCCTGAAGATATAGAAGGAATGAATATTGCAAGAGGTATTTTAACTGTTAGAGGAGGAATGACTTCTCATGCTGCAGTTGTAGCGAGAGGTATGGGTACTTGTTGTGTATCAGGATGTAGTGATTTAGTAGTAGATGCTGTTAATAAGACTTTAACTACTAAAGATGGTAAGGTCTTTAAAGAAGGGGATTATATTAGTTTAGATGGTTCTACTGGTAATGTTTATGGTAAAGAGATTAAGACAGTACCTGCAACAATTAGTGGAGAGTTTAAAACGTTTATGGAATATGCTGATGCTATTGCTAAATTAAAAGTAAAATGTAATGCTGATAATCCTAGTGATGCTAAAGTAGGATATGATTTTGGAGCTAAAGGAATAGGTTTATGTAGGACTGAGCATATGTTTTTTGATCAGGAGAGGATCTTTAATTTTAGAAAAATGATTATTGCTGATACTAAAGAACAAAGAGAAAAAGCTTTAGATAATATATTACCTTATCAAAGAGAAGACTTTAAAGGTTTATTTAGAGTTATGAATGGATTAGATGTTACTATTAGATATTTAGATCCTCCGTTACATGAGTTTTTACCTAAAACAGATGAAGAGATAAAAAGCCTTGCTAAAGATTTAGGTGTTAGTTTTATAGATTTAAAAAATAAAGTAGAATCATTAAAAGAATTTAATCCAATGATGGGACATAGAGGATGTCGTCTTGCTATTACTTATCCTGAGGTTGCTGTTATGCAAACAAAAGCAGTTATAGGTGCTGCTATTGAAGTAGAAAAAGAAGGAGTAGTAGTAAAACCAGAGATTATGATACCTCTAGTAGGTGATGTATCTGAATTAAAATATGTAAAGAATATTGTAAAAGAAGTAGCTGATAAATTAATATTAGATAATAATAGTAATTTAAAATATAAAGTAGGTACAATGATTGAATTACCAAGGGCAGCATTACTTGCAGATGAAATAGCAGAGGAAGCAGAGTTCTTCTCTTTTGGTACTAATGATTTAACACAAATGACTTTTGGTTTTTCAAGAGATGATGCATCTAAGTTTTTAGATAATTATTATGATAAAAAAATACTAACAGAAGATCCATTTAAGACAATTGATCAAAATGGTGTAGGTAAGTTAGTTGAAGTTGCAACTATTTTAGGAAAGAAAACAAGAAGTGATATTGAACTTGGAATTTGTGGAGAGCATGGAGGAGATTCTAAGAGTATAGAATTCTTTAATAAATTAGGATTGGATTATGTGTCTTGTAGTCCGTATAGAGTTCCAATTGCAAGACTTGCTGCTGCCCAAGCTAGTATTAAAAACAGGTGATATTATGTCTTTATATGATAGAATGCTTAATATTTCTAATATTCCCAAAGAATCTATAATAGAAAAAGCGATAGAAAATACTAAAAATGATTTGGATGGATTAGATTATGAAAGAATGTGTTTAGTATATACTAGTTATTTATATGAGAATTTAAAAAGTTTATCTTCTTTAGCATATATAGTTGATACTACTGATTTAGGATTTGACTATAAACATAGATTTGTTATAGTACCTGATGTTGATAAAAAGTATTTGTTAGACTTAACATACAAACAATTTTGCAATGAAGATAAATATCTCAATAAATTATTAAATGATGGATATCAAGAGATTGATGATAATTTGTATAATTATTATTTAGGTAAAGTTACTAATGGTAAAACTAATATAACAATTGATGAAAGTATATTTAAAGAAGTTAGAGGAGTAAAAAAATAATATAATAATTGTTCATATGTAGAATATAATATAAATGTATACTACTGTTAAGATTTTTTAGAAATGTTACAATTTTATATTAGATTTTATTGATAGTTCCTCATTGACAACAGGAACCTAGTAATAATTCTTATAGAGCTTGTAATATCTTAAAGATAAGATATTACAACAAGTATGACGAATTATTACTGCCTATTATCAATGATTTTCCTATCAATAAAATTATAAATATTATGTGTATAATGTAACATTTTAAAAAAATCTCTATGTAACATTTTAAAAAAGCTTTAACAAAAATGTATACTACTTGACATTTTTGTTAAAGTGTAGTATATTGTTACTGACATTTAAGAAATGTAGTAATATGTAAATGTTAGCCGCTCTTGGATGGTGCGGGTTATAAGTTATTCCAATCGTGAAATGTTAACCGCTCTCGGATGGTGCGGGATACAAATTATTCCGAACGAAAATGTTTGAAAACTTTATTCTTTTGAATAGAGTTTTCTTTTTCTTGAAAAAACGAACCTTTGTACTTGCAAACGTATTTATAATATAGTATATTTTAATTACATATTATATTTTATTGGGGGTGTTTATAAGATGAAGGTAAAAACAGGATATATTTATCATATTAAAGATGAGTTTTTTGATAAAATAAATGACAAAGGTTTGATGATAAATCACGAGAATGGTCGTGCAAGACCTACTTATTTTACAATTAAAGATAAGGATATATTATGGTTTATTCCTTTGAGTAGTAAAATTTCTAAATATCAACCTATAATAGATAAGAAAATTAAGAAATATGGAGATTGTCGCTCAATAATGATAAGAGAAATCGCTAATAAAAAATCTGTTATTTTATTACAAAACGCTTTCCCTACATTAGAAAAATATATAGATCATCCTCATATAATAAATGGAAAACCACTTAAAGTAATAGATACATTAAAAGATGAAATAACAAGTAATTTCAATTACTTATTATCTTTAAAGAAACAAGGAATTAATTTGTTTTTTTTTGATATTGATAAAATAAAAGAAATGATGCTAGGGGAACTTGATAAATAATTTAAAGTTCCTTTTGTTTATTTTAAATTAGTTGTCTAATTTAGTAAAAATACTATTTTTATTATTATATTTTTGATAGAATTATTTTAAGATAGTGTGAAAAGTTTTATGGAAAACTAGACATACTAGATGAAAATGATATTGAGATGAAAATCTTAATTCA
>CALVUV010000036.1 GCA_944363685.1 uncultured Bacilli bacterium | reverse complement strand
AGTAACATAATCTGCCCAAGCTTCATATTTATCTCCATCATAACATGATAAATATTCACTAAAAGAAAGTGGAAATACACTAACTTGATCTCCTCTACCCCTAAACTCTGTTATTATGTCACTCAATAAAAATTTAGAATTGCTACCAGTCACATAAACATCCATATTTCTCTCATATAAAAATCCATTTAAAACATATTCAAAACCATCTACAAGTTGTATTTCATCTAAAATGATATAATACATTTCTTTATCAATAACTTTACTTCTTATATATTTATCTAAGACTTTAGCATCTAAATATTTTCTATTTTGTTCTTTATCAAGTTCTAATTTAATTATATAATCATCTTTTACACCAACAGATTTTAAATAATTGATAAATAATGGATCTAATAAATATGACTTCCCACATCTTCTTATCCCTGTAACAACTTTAATAAGACCATTTTCTTTTCTACTAATTAATCTATTTAAATAAACATCTCTTTTTTATAACTCAAAAGAATAAAGCATTGCAATAGTCTCACTGAAGATTTTTTCGTATTTGTGCAAAAATCTTCAGTAGTTTTTTTATTCTGTCCTAAGAGCAATAACAGGATCTTTCTTACTAGCCATCTTAGATGGAATAAATCCACTTAAAACTGTTAAAGTTACACTAATCAAAAGAAGTATAATAGATGAACTGGATTAAGATTAGCAACATTAGGAAGATCTGCTAAACTCTCTATTAAGGAGTTTATTGGGAATGTTAATAGATATGCAATTACAAGTCCTAAAACACCACTACATACACCGATAATAAAGGTCTCTGCATTAAATACCCGAGTTATATCCTTACCTCTTGCCCCTAACACTCTTAAAATACCAATTTCTTTAGTTCTTTCAAGAACAGAAATATAAGTAATAATTGCAATCATTATACAAGATACAATCAATGAAATAGATGAAAAGGCAATCAAAACATAAGTAACTGCATCCATAATACTACCAGAAAGTGTACTAATTAAAGAAGCATAATCAGTATATAAAACTTGATCATCAGTATCCTTTTCATCGTTATAGTTATCTAAATAATCAGTAATATATTCTTTAGTATCAAAATCTTTTGGATAAATATAAATGATTGATGGCATAACATCTGCACCTAATACACCTAAAATATTATCTTTAGTAACTGTAGAATTTGTTGTGTCAAAAGCCTGTCCCGTTAAAACATTATAATCTACTTCTTTTTGTTTAGTAACTATTTCACTGTCTTTATTTTTATAAATAACTTCATCTACCAAAGCTGAATTATAATAGACTCCAGACTGAGTTAAAGAACTCTTATCTTCTTTACCTCTTATAATAGCATTAACCTTTATAGTAATAGCATCTTCACTATTATACATCTCTTCATAGTCTTTACTTGGAACAAAGTAATTATTTATCTCATCATAATAAACATCATTAGGAATAACTTTAAACTCTTTATTTAAAATATCCTCAAAAGATATATTATCACTTGTATTAAAACCTAATTGTTCTAATGTACTACTATCAAGTTCATTACGAGAATTAACAGCAATTACAATACCAGGAGCATCTTTATCTATATTTCCTGCTAACACATCATAATTATCTTCTAACATGCTCTTACCATTAACTTTATCAGCATAAAGATTCCATCCCATAACACCTGTCATTGATGTAGTAGACATACTATAATTAGTACTAGTAGGAACAGTCTTATATGTACCATCAGACATTTCTGTAACAACATTTAAAGTAGTACCATACTGATAACTAATAGCATTTACATTATCTTTATCCATAGACTCTATATAATCTATATATTCACCATCTAAATTATTAATATGCATCATAGTCTCTAAATTATTATCACGAGGATAAATAATCTTCTTATTAGAATATTCTTTATGTTCCTTATTACCTTCTATCATCTGTTGCATAACTTCTTCTGAAACATCCATAGCCTGTGTACTAATAGTAATAGGCATCTGTGATAAAGTATCTTCTTCATACTCATCTATCTTTATTTGAAAGCCATTAGATAACGAAAGTATTAAAGCAATACCAATAATACCAATAGATGCTGCAAAAGATGTTAAGAACGTTCTACCTTTCTTAGTCTTAATATTATTAAAAGATAATTTCAAAGCAGAACCATAACCAAGTACAGTCTTTTTAATATTTAACTTCTCTTTAGAATTACCTTTATCTTTAACTGGATTACTATCACTTAGAATTTCTCCATCTTTAAGTTCAATAATACGATTAGCATAATCTTTAGCAAGTTCTGGATTATGAGTAACCATAATAACTAATTTATCTTTAGCAATTTTCTTTATTAAATCCATTATCTGTACACTAGTAACAGAATCTAGTGCTCCAGTAGGTTCATCTGCAAGTATTATCTCAGGATCATTAACAAGCGCTCTTGCAATTGCAACCCTTTGCATCTGTCCTCCAGATAACTGATTAGGCTTCTTATGAGCATGATCACGAAGCCCAACTTTATCCAATGCTTCAAGTGCCCTAACTCTTCTATCTTTCTTTTTATAACCACTAAGTATTAAAGCCATCTCAACATTTTCTAAAATAGTAATATGACTAATCAAGTTATAAGACTGAAAAATAAATCCAACACAATTATTACGATAATAGTCCCACTCTACACTTTTAAATTGCTTGGTACTTTTATTATTGATGATTAAGTCTCCACTATCATATCTATCAAGTCCTCCAAGAATATTTAAAAGAGTTGTCTTTCCACTACCACTGCTTCCTAAAATTGCGACAAACTCACTTTTTCTAAACTTTAAACTAACATCATTTAAAGCGTGTTGTACAAAATTCCCTGTTTTATAACTTTTATTTATTTTCTTTAATTCAAGCATAAATTCCTCCTCACAATAACTATTATATACCAAAATGTAATATTTTTATTTTATTTTTCCAAATATAGTGTTAAAATTAAGGAAAGGGAGGGATTATTATGGTAAGAGAAATATATATAAGCTTAATCCCTCTATGGCAATACTAAGTTTTGTATTGTCTTTTTTTGTGGAGGAGTATATGAAAACAAGAAATGATTATGAAAGAGAAATTATTGATGAATTAAAAGCAAATGAATATTTAACTATTCACGAATTACAAAAAAGAATAGAAATACCTTCATACCAAGAACGAAGTAATTTTCTAGAAGCTTTATATAATTTAGAATTAAGAGAAGGAGTATACAATGTAAGTAAAGGTACTTATACCTTATTTCCAAGCGATCTATACAAAGTTGACTATGTAATCCCCATTTCTACAGGATTATACTTAAGAAGATCTAAAGTAAAAATAGATGAAAGTCTTAATAAAGGAAAAATAATTTTACCAGATGATATTGTTATTGTAACTAATGAAGAAAATCCTAAGATAATTAAAACAATAGGAAGAAATATGTTTTTCTTTAAGAATTATCTTTTAAAAGAATTAGAACAAAAAAAATTAACATATAAGCATATTAGACACCTTGCTATAGCAAGAAATCAGCAAAAGATAACTGAATTAAAAGATTTATTACATAATCTTGAGAAAACTGGTAAAATCTACTATCAAAATAAAACTTTTGAAAAATGGCCAGACAATCTAGCTTTAGCTAAATTAGAGACAGATGACAATAATAAATTATATTTTGAGTTAGATGGCAAAAGATACTACAAAGAAGGAGAAGAACTTAATAACGCACTTGATGGAGATATTATCGCCGTATCAAGAAAAGGTAAACATATTAAAAAAATTATTGAAAGAACAAAAGAAGAGTTAATATTAGAAGTTGTAGAAATTGATGGAATAAAACAATTAGAACCAGTACTTTTACCAGGTAAAGGAAAAATAAAAGCTAGAATAAGTTCTAGTGATATGAAACGAATTAATGTTGGTGATAGAATAAAAGCTAGAATAAGCCTAGATGAAACTGATGGAGTCTATGAAGCAGATTATATAAGTACAATAGGAAATATTAAAGATAATGATATTGATATAATATCTATCGCTGCTAAACACGGTTTTAATATTGAATTCAGTGAAGAAGCACTTAAGGAAGCAAGAAACATTCCCCAAACTGTAACTATAGATGATTACAAAGATAGATATGATTTCACTAAAAGATTTAAAACATTTACTATTGATTGTGATAATACAAAAGATATAGATGATGCTGTCAGTATAATGAAAGATAAAAATGGTAATTATATTTTAGCAGTACATATCGCTGACGTAGCTCATTATGTTAAAAGAGGCAGTGTCCTTGATAAAGATGCTTATGAAAGAGGTCTTTCTGCATATCCAGTAAACTCAGTAATACCAATGTTACCTAAAGAATTATCAAATGGTATATGTTCACTAAATCCAAATGAAGAAAGACTAACTAAAACATATATAATGGAAATATCAAAAAATGGTGAATTACTAAATTATAAAATTGTTAACTCAATCATCAAATCCCAAATGAAAATGTCATATTCTAAAGTTAACAAACTATTAGATGAAGGAATTATTGATGAAGAGTATTCACCATTTATAAAAGATTTAACTTTAATGAAAGAACTATCAGATATTTTAACTGAAAAAAGAAAAAATGAAGGCATGTTAACCTTCTTAGAAAATGAAAATAATTTTATTGAAGATAAAGATGGTAACATTACAAGCATTGAAGCAAAGAATAATGGTACTGCTGGTAAAATTATTGAAAATTTCATGATAATGTATAATTACTGTGAATCTTCATATTTAAATTTTATAATAGGTACATCTATTAATAGAGTTCATGAATCACCAGACCAAGACAAATTAATGAATGCTTTTGATAAAATTCATAATCTTGGCTACAATTTACCAAAAATAGGTTCTATGACTACATCACAATATATTCAAACAATACTAAACATGTACCAAAACACAAACAATTATCCCATTATTTCAGATATTATATTAAAAGCCCTACCAAGAGCCCATTACTCTACTTATCCAACAGGACATTTTGGTCTAGGACTAGATTACTATACTCACTCTACTTCTCCTATTAGAAGATATCCTGACCTAAAAGCTCAACAGATAATAGATTCTTATCAACATAGTAAAAAATATGAAATAGAAGACACCGCTACTTTAGAAGCAATATGTGAACACTGTTCTATGAAAGAACAAGAAGCAGAAGCTATAGAACGAGAAGTAGAATTAGTAAAGATGTTAAAATATGTAGAAAGACACAAAGATAAAAATTATTATGGTATTATAAGCGACATAGATAAGGAAAGAGCCTATCTAAAAACTATGACAAATATACCTGGCTATATTGAATATCAAGACTTAGATGATATTAACTATATAAAGTCTAAAAGATATTTAAAAGATGAAAAAGATAATGTTGTCTTAAAAATAGGAGATTTGGTTAAAGTAATAACTCATGATACAAACCACAAAGAATTATTAGTAAACTTTGATTTTATTAAAAATATTACACTAGAACAACAAAATAAAAAAGGAGCTACTGCTCTTAGAAAAAGTTATGTAAAAAGACTATATTAAAAACAGTGAATCTTCCACTGTTTTTTTATCCATTCAAATCCATAAATTCCTGATTTAAAGTTTGATATTTATTAGATATTTTATTAGCATCACACTTTTCTAATACATACCATCCCTTACGAAACATAATCTCATAAACTTCTCTTTGTAATGAAGAATAAGTATCAAACATCTCTTTATATTCACTATATAATGTTTCATTAGATACTTCTGTTAAAATAACAGCATAATTTTTAACAAATTGCTTTAAAGTACTAAGTAAAGAATCTAAATAGTCTTTATCATTTAAAGCCATACCAGTAGGTACTTCTACTTTAGGATTACTTATCTGATTATTATTCATTGTTACCTCCCTCATTTAAGATATTTAAGATTTTACTAATATTACCTTGAAACACATTGCTAGCTTTACTAAGTATATCTTTAATTTCACTATCGTTTACACTATTAATAGCATTACTACTACTCTTATAAGCACCATAATTCCAATTAAACATATCGCTTAGATAGTCCAAATCTTTTAGGCTAATCATATTAGGTACTGTATTAAAATTATTTTTCATATCTTTTTCCTCCCAACATTATTATGAGTAAAAAAGAAAAAACTATACATTAAGTATAATTTTTAATTTTTAAGAGTCTTTAATCTATGTTTAATATCTAAAATCAAATCCATTGGTGCATTATCCATTTTATTTAAAACCAGTAAAGCATCTTGCAACTTAGTCTTAACAGGCACATTATCTTTAATATTCTCTATTTCTTCATCTAAATTAAAGTTATTACTAGGATTCTGTTCCATATAGTCTTTAATATATTGTTTTATATCTGCTAAAATATACTCTTTTAACTTATAAGAATCCATCTCCATAACTCCAAAATAACCACTTATCATATATCTATAAACATCTTCTATTGTCATAACATCCCCCTAATCATTTACTTCAAGTTTATCTAATAATTTATCAATAATTTTATCTACTTCTTCATCTTTACCTCTAATACTAATTAAAAGTTTATTAGTATTAGATGACTGTGGTAACATGTACCCTGCCTCTCTCATCATATCTTCTATCATTACTTTATTAGAATGAATTAAAGCTTTATATAAACGTTTTTCATCCTCATTACTAGATTTATTCATAAGATATTCTAAAGTCTTAATCTGTTCTATCTTACTATCTGCAAGTCTAAACAACTCTTTAATTACTTGTTTATCTTTTTCTTTTTGTTTTGGATAAACTCTAGGTAACATACTAATCGCTTTTGATGGACAGGAAGCTGCACATACTCCACAACCAATACATTTATCAAAGTCTATTTGTCCTGTTTCATTATCAGTCGCCCCAGTTGGACATACAAAAAGGCATAAACAATCTTTAGTACATATTTTTAAATCTCTATAAGCATATCTTTCACTTTTTGTACTCATACTAACATACCTCCAATATCTTAAGACTAGGAACCTTACAAACAGGACAAACCTTAGGTGGATTATCACCTATATAAACAAAGCCACATATATCACAAACCCATATTTTCGTATTTTTAATATAATCTATTCCCTTTTCTTTATAAGTATCAATTACTACTTTCATAATATTAGTACTCTTACTAGCCCAATTAACAACTCTTTTAGCACCTCTATCATCATATTTAGAAAATACTTCCATTGCCTTACTAAAATTATTAATATCCTCATCTACCATATTTATAACATTATCTAAACTACCGGATTTATTATCTTCTAAAGACTCATAATGTTTAGATAATTCTCTAAATAAACTACTCTCTTCTTCTAAACATTGTTTTTCTGAAGCCTTTGCCAAATTAGAACAAATCAAAGATATATCATAATTAGATAATTCTCTTAAATCATCATCTACTTCTTCTAAAGTAGAACTATTACCTTCAATTTTTTTCTCAACTTTTTCTTCTTGAACCTCTTCAAACAAACTCTTAGGCGCCCCACACAATGGACACTTCCAATCATCTGGTAAATCTTCAAACTTTATTTTCTCTTTAGCATCATCATAAATATAACCACAAATAGTACAACGATATTTTTTCATATATACCTCCATAAATAAATCATATCAAACAAAGAAAAATAAATCTACAATATTTGACTCCTTAATATTAAAAAGATCACATATATTTAGAGTACGTTCTTCGTTTATTATCTCCAGTCATACCTCTTACCATTAACTAATGGCTTTAAAACTCTAACCTTAACATTAGGAATATTTGTCTTAGGAATAGATTCTATATCTATATTTTCAAAAAGATAAATTTTATCTAACAACTCTTTATCATTACTACTCTTTAATATATTAAATAATTCCAATTCATTATATCTATATAAATCATCATAAGTAATATAACCTCTATCTATAGATAATTTTGTTATAATAGCAAGTAATTGCATCATATAATTATCTTCATTAGTATGGCAATACAAATCTATACTTTTACTAACATCTATTATTTTAGAAACAACATCTCTATTATTAAAACCAATCTCATCTTCATTATCCTCATTTTTAAATATTCGAACATCCTTAATAATATTTTTAATATCTTCTTTAGAAATATTTTTAGTCCAGCCTATACCAGTTAAAATAACTCCATCTAATCTATCAGCACAACACTTAGGTCTATCATTATCAACAATACTAAACTTCTTAAAGTTAATAACATCATCTACATCTATATTATCTTCCTTTAAACACTCAAGTAAATACTTATCATTTTTAATAATATCTTCTGTAAGTTCTTCTGTACTTTCTTGTTTTTCATAATCTTCATTCATATAATCTATAACATGTGAAAAACAAGGAGTTGCAACATCATGAAATAAAGCTGCTACAGTCATAGTTCTATCTTTAGTTAATTTATAAGTTAATAAAGAAGTGGTAAGAGAATGAGAAAATCTACTAATATATTCACTAAAATTATAAACACTTTTAGAAGCAAAATCCATTCCACAAAAATACCCTACTTTCATTAATCTATTTAAAGAAGGACATTCAAAATACTTTCTAAGAAATAATGGCATATTTTTATACTCTAATTCTTCTAAGTAATACTTCAACAACACATAAACCACCTCAAAAAATATTATAACACAATTTTATTAAAGATTTGACACTTTAAAAACTGAAACAAAAAAATTTGCTCTAGAAATAGACACACTACCAGTATACAAAAACTGAAGAGTACTATCAGTAGAAGCTTGAATTAATACTCCATCTTGGATTGTAATATCATTATTAACACTATTTGTATTATTAGTAGGTGCTAAACGATCTTGAGGTATGCCATTAATAATAGGAATTATTGACCCATTTTGATTAACACCAAGTCTTCCAGTTAAACTAAATGAAACATAATAAGTACCTGGACTTGGTAAAGTAATTGTTGTACTGCTTACAGAAATATTAGGAGAACCTCCACTAAATTGTAATATTAAAGGAATCAAATTGCCAGAACTAATGTCAGTCGCTTGATTTACTGCAAGTGCATAATTATTATTTAGTCCAGGTCCCGTTGGTCCTGTAGGCCCTGTTACTCCAGTCGCCCCTGTAGGACCAATACTTCCTGTCGCACCAGTAGGACCAGTACTTCCAATAGAACCTGTAGGACCAGTACTTCCAATAGAACCTGTAGGTCCTGTTGGTCCCAAAATAAAGCACCCATTATGATAAAATTTTTCCATTATTTCACCACCTAATATAAAATATGTAACAACTCTTATTTAAGACATAAAAAATAAAATAAGTTATATTTCACTCATATTATTACCTCTAAAGATTCATAATTCATATAATTATCAAAAACATAATCTGCAACAAATAGATTAAAATACTTATTAACCATTATTCAACAACTAAATATATTGACATACATATCAAAATTATCAATGAATATTCACACAAAAAATAAAATCAACCATATTTCATACTGAAAAATAAATTCCTAAGTAATCACTTAAACCCTTATAAACTCATATTAAAAAGATAATAATTACAAAATTACAATATTTATTTAATTTAATAATAAAAATAGAATAAATATAAATAGTGTTTCTAAAAATATGTAATCTGTATTTTTGAGAAGAAAAACCGGAAGAAGAATATATTAAAAGATTTATTTTATCTATCAACAATCTAATAATTCTTAGAAGTTCATTTCAAAGCTATTATACACAATATGTATTCTACATAAAGAGCGAAGAAGTCAAACCAGTAAGTAAAAGTCATTATTTAAGAAAATATGGTTTTGAAACAAAAGTTGTTCGTAATCAAAATAGTAGATTATGCGAAAGAATTATAACAATGCCTACAAATATATTATTACTTTGGAATGCTATAAGTAATAGAAAGCAAAAAGAGTAAAATGATGAAACAAAAACACACACTATAAATAACCTTTCTGTATAAAACTTTAAAAGGGAAATGGGGATTTAAAACTATTACCATAAACCTTGAAGAAAAATATAAAAATTAAAAAAAGTTAAGCGCTCGTCAATTAAATCAGTTAATTAAAGAACAACTAAACTTAAAGACTGGATGAATTTAAAACATTACCCATATTTATACACATAATAAAATAGGAAGAGCTAATATTACATTCTCTTCCTTTTACTTATATTTGAGTCATAGTTATCAGTTTTGCTCCAAAAGTTATAAAAGAATTATAATCTTTTACTATAACATCATCTACTTTTATCTCATATAAACAAAATATATAGTGTTTTTTTATTTGATTGTCATTTGATTATTTACAAATAATATATAATTTAAATATATTAAATATAATATTTATATTTCTTCTTTCTTCGGTTAAAATACTTTTGTACACTTAAAACATATAAAAACAAACTATTTTCAGTTCAATTAAATTCACTATGGTG
>CALVUV010000035.1 GCA_944363685.1 uncultured Bacilli bacterium | reverse complement strand
TTTAAAAATATTGGTAAAGATATGTCTAGGAGATGATTTTATGAGTATAAAAGATTATATTTTAAATAATTTTAAGAATGATAGTAAGGAAAGTATTAAAGAAGCGATAGTTGAGTCAATTAATTCTAAAGATGAAGTTACTCTTCCTGGTATGGGAGTATTTATGGAAATAATTTGGAATAATTCAACTGATGAGATGAGAAATGAGATGTTAACAATACTTGAGAATAATTTAAAAAAAGAAGCTTAGTGATGCTTCTTTTTTATATTAAACTCCCATAGTAACAGTCTCAGGTAAAGTAGAACCACCATCTATTACTATACTTGTTCCTGTTATATAACTAGATGAATCACTAGCAAGGAAACAAGCAAGTTCTCCTATCTCTTGTGGTGTACCTAATCTTTTCATAGGAATAGCACTAGCAATACCATTAACAACACTATCTGGATCATTTTGATTAGTATCTTTGGCCATACCATCAACCATTGGTGTCCTAATATATCCAGGTAAAATAGCATTTACTCTAATATTATGATCTACTTCTTCACGAGCAAGAGCTTTAGTAAAACCAATTAAAGCTGCTTTAGTAGTAGCATAAGCTACTTCCCCAGAATCTGCAACCATTTCTCCTGTAACACTAGATAAATTAATAATACTAGCCTTTCCACTTGCTCTTAACATCGGAAGTAATACTTTAGTAACATTCCAAGGACCTTTAATATTAATATCAAAATGTAAATCACGTAACTCATCAGACATATTTTCAAAAGTTTCTAATTTACAAATACCTGCATTATTTACTAAGATATCGATATGATCATAATATTTTTTAATTATATCAGCTACTTGTACCATAGCATTTTTATTACTAATATCTACATTAATACCTAATACTTTATAACCTTTAGTACCTAATTCATTAACTGTATCAGTTAACTCTTTCGCTTTATCTAAAATTACAACAGAAGCTCCATACTTAAGTAAAACTTCAACTATTCCTTTACCATTACCCATCGCACCACCAGTTACAACAGCAATTTTTCCTTGTAAATTCATATTATCCCTCTTTTCTATTCTTTTTCATTATAACATTATTCTTCATTTTATCATACTGTTTATACATATATTGGACACTATTTTCTAAAAAGAAATAATGATATACATAAAACCCATCAAAAATTAGTAATATAAAGAATACTATAAACATAGCAAAAATGTACTTAGTAATAAATAGGAATAAAATTGTAAAGAATACATAAGTTAGTGTTATTACTAAATGTATTACCCTTTCTTTTTGAAATAACTCCATCTTAAATAGAAAATCATCTATCTCATCACTACTAAATTTATGATTAGATTTAATTTTATTATCAATTTCTTCAATATATTCTTTCATATACTCTTTCATCATTTATTCCTTTCAATTATATTTTTAGAAGCAATTAAACCTGTCGCAGCAGCCGCTACAATATTACCTGCTTTACCAGCACCATCACCAACAAAGTAAATATTTTCTTTATCTATTTTCATATTATTATCAGTAGTTATCTCATTACTAAAGAATTTAATCTCTGGTCCATAAAGAAGTGTCTCTCCATTATTAACACCAGGAATAATTTTATCAAGTACTTCAAGACCCTCTAAAATATTAGAAATAATACGATGAGGTAAAGCCAAAGCTAAATCCCCTGCTGTATAATCTTTTAAGGTTGGTTCAACATAGTTTTTCTTTATTCTATCTTTAGTACTTCTTCTTCCTCTTTTTAAATCTTTAAGAGTTTGTAAAATAGGTTTACCACCACCAAGAGTATTAGCAAGCTTTGCAATAGATTCTCCATATTCTCTAGTATTAGTAACAGGTTCTGTCAAATTAACTTTAGAAATAAAAGCAAAGTTAGAATTATCTGATTTAATATCTTTTAAAGCATGTCCATTTACACAAATATAACCATAATAATTCTCTTTAGCAACAAAACCACCTGGATTTGTACAAAAAGTTCTAATCTCATCATCATAAGTTTTAGTTTTAATAAAGATTGTAGGATCATATATAACATTAGTAATACTTCTTAATATCTCTTTTCTAACTTCTACTCTAACTCCTATTTCAATACTTTGTGATGTATAAGGAATATTATATTTATCAGCTAACTCTTGAACCCACTTAGCACCAGTTCTACCAGGAGCAACAATTATATTTTTACCTTTATATTCTTTCTTTAAAGATTTAACAACATAATAATCATCTTCTTTAATGATATCTTGACACTTAAAATTATCAACTAAAGTTACTCCTAAATTCTTTAAAGTATTTTCAATATCTTCAATATATTTAGGTAAATAATCACTTCCTAAATGTTTCTGTTTAATAATTAAGAGATTAGCACCTGCTTTAGCAATTTTCTCACTTAAATCTAAAGCTTCATCCATATTAGTAGGATAAGTCTTACTATCCATATTAAACTCATTAAAGATAGATTCTACTTCATCAATTAACTTATAAGCATCACTTTTTTCCATATACTTAAACAAATCCGTCTTCCCTAACTTAGGAATAAAATTAAGCTTACCATCAGAAAATGTTCCCGCACCACCATATCCAGATAAAATATTACAAGGATTACAATTAGTACAAGGAATACCTTTAGAATTCATTGGACAAACCCTATTTTTAGTAAACTTCCCTTCATCAACAAGTAATACCTTTAATTTACTATTACGAGCAATATATAAAGCTGAAAAAAGCCCTGCAGGTCCTGCACCTACAATAACAACATCATACATATTATCACCAATATAATAATACAATAAATTTTAAAAAAAATAAATATATGATAAAATAATAATGTGATAATTATGTATGAGGCAAAGAAAAATATTGATAAATTAAAAAATGGAGAACCTACTCTCTTTTTAGATCCTAATTTAGAAAAAGAAATAACAAAAAAATTTAAGAATGATATTAATGTATTTAGACCTTATAAAGAAGCTGAAAGAATAATTATTTATAGAGATTTAAAACCTAAAATAAGTCTATTTAAAATAATTACTAAAGAAAAACTAAGACATCAAGATATTATGGGAAGTATTCTTTCACTAAATATTAAAAAAGAAGTCTTAGGAGATATTATTGTAGATGATAATAATTATTATTTTTATATCTTAGAGTCTATGAATAATTATATTTTAAGTTATTTTAATAAGGTAAAAAATATTAATATAACACTAGAAGAATTACCTCTTAATTATTTAAAAGACTACAAAAGAAAGTATAAAGAAATAATAGTAAATGTTAAAAGTAATAGAGTTGATTTAATAATATCTAAACTAACTGGATTATCTAGAAAAGTCGTTAAAGATATGATTAGTAATAAAGATATTATCTTAAATTATCAAGTTTTAACTAATAACTCTTATCAATTTAAAGAAAATGATATCTTTAGTATTAGAGGATATGGAAAATATAAGTATGTAGAAGTTATTAATAAAACAAAAAAGAATAATTATTTAGTTAAGTGTTTAAAATACATTTAACTAGTTTTTTTATTCTTTTTTCTAAATCCAAACCAATAAACAACAAATGCTACAAATATAATTACAAGAAGAATTAAAACAATATGCGAATAGTTATCCATAATACTTAAAATATCTGTCCAATTCTCCCCTACAATAGAACCAACTACTATTAAAACTGTATTCCAAATTAGAGAACCTAACACTGTATACATTAAAAATTTAGGTATTTCCATTTCACTCATACCAGCAGGAATAGATATTAAACTTCTAACAATAGGAACAAATCTACAAAAGAAAACTGTCTTATTTCCCTTAGTATCAAACCATTTATCTGCATTATCAATATCTTTCGCTTTTAATCTCAATACTTTACCTATCTTACCACTTATTATTTTTTTAAGTCTCTCTTTATTAAATATTTTACCAATATAATAAAGAATTATCGCTCCTATTAAAGAACCTAAAGTTGCAGCGATTATCATACCTACAACATTTAATCTTGTATAAGTAGTCATAAATCCACCAAATAATAATATTACTTCAGATGGTATTGGTGGAAATATATTTTCTATAGCAATTAATAGAAAAACTCCAATATATCCAAATTGATTCATAACCATTAATATAAAATCTTGCATAAAACTCTCTCCTATCTGTCTTTACCATTATAACATTTATACTAATAGTAGTCACTCATTTTTATATTTATTTTTTAGATATTCTTCTTCTAAAAAATATTTTTTATCAATTTTTAATAAATGATGATAATCTCTTTTAAATTTATTTACATCACTAACTATTTTACTCTTCTTAAATTTATAGTTATAAAGATATCTTTCTAAAAAAAATTTCTCTTTATAATAATTTGTCAATTTCTGTTCTTTTATTAATTTAATTAAAAGAAGAACAAATACTATAAGAAGATTTAAACTAGGATTATATATAAATATTAAAAGAATTATTAATAAAAGGAAATATGATAAAAAGTAAATTATTTTAAAACTTAGATTATAAGAAGTAAAATAACAAATAAAACAATGAAGTAAACGTCCCCCATCTAAAGGATATATTGGTAAAAGATTAAAGATTAAGATACTATAATTAATAGTTGTAATAACTTGATAATAATTAATAAATATATCTAATGATAATAAAAAATAATAACCTATAAGTTGCATAATAGGACCCATTAATAAGACTAATATTTCTTCTTTTAAAGAACAATTTATATCATGAGAAAACTTAGAAATACCACCAAAGGGATAGAATACTATTTTTTCTGTATGCCATTTAAAAAGTAAAGCTGTAAAAAAATGTCCACATTCATGTATTAAAAGAAGAAGAGATATTAAAAGAACAATTTGAAACCTAGCAGATAAAATAGCAAGAATAATAAATATGTAACAACTCTTATCTATAGATATTTTATTTAAGATAGTCTTTATAACTAACAAAGTTACCTTCTTTTTGGAAAGCTAAATAAATAGTATTATCTAAAGATTCTCCAATTAAACTACCTTTTTCTATATAATCATACATATTAACATTACTATTGATATTACCATAAAAAACATCTACACCATTCATCTGTTGTATAATAACTGTCTTTCCATACTTATCCTTATCACCTATAAAAACAACTATACCACTATCTATTGCAGGCACTAAATAATTATTACTAACTGTTAATTTAACCCCGTCCTCATATAAACTCTCATCAGAATAAGTAAGTTTCTCAGTAAATGTCTCTTCTACCTCATTTTTTTCTTTACCTAAAAAATACTTATCATACACTTCTTTAAAATCTACAAAAGGTAAAGACGTATTATATACATATTTATTAAACATAGCTTTAAAATCTGTATTAGTTTTAAACCCAATTAAAAGTACCAATGTAACTATAATAGTTAATAAGACTTTAGTAGTAATTTTCTTAATATACTTTTTAAAATTACTACTATCATTACTCTGATTCTTTTTTTTATAAAATTTTGACTCTACCATATCTATCCTCCATATATTAAATTATATGAAGAAAGAAAAGAAAAAAGACATTAGTTAATATGTCTTTTATGTGGTAAATATTTACAAATTAAATAAAGTATCTCTCCATAAATTATATTAAGTATTAAACTATTTCCTATTAAATATAAAATGTTATTAATATTTATAGGAACAACATTAAATACTAATAAAGCTACAGCATATATTAAATGATAAATAACAATTATTAAGATAATAAAGAAAAGTGTTGTCAACATATTAGACTCTAACTTTTTATATAAATAAACTATTATTAAAGCTAATAACAAAAAGAAAATAGTATTAGCAAATAATAAGTTAGTATAGAATAAATCATATAAAAATCCTATTATTCCTACTAAAATATAATATTTATTTATCTGTTTCTTAAAGAAAGGACAAATAATAATAAGACTTACAATAGTAAAATATGGTGTAAATAGTGATAAATCATTTATCATATAGGGAAGATAATTAGTAAGAATACCATCTAAGAAAAAAGATATTATAACAATAACTATTTGAAATATCACTATTTCTCCTCCTTAAGAATTGTAACATAATGAATATTATTAAAATCTTGATTAGTCTTAATCCCTAAAGTTTTACTTAATCCATATTTATCATTAGTAATAGTTTCTACTTCACCTATATATATTCCCCTTGGAAACATACCACCTAAACCACTAGTTGTTACAACATCACCAACATTTATCTCTACTCTACTATCAACTCCACTAATTTGTACTAAATCACTATCTTTATCATAACCACTTAAAATAGCATTAGTCTCTCCTGTAGTAGTAGCGATTGATACAGATACTTTATTATTAACATCATTAGCAGTTATTAATTTTATTTCACTAGAAAAATTAGTAACTTTCTCTATTTTACCAATAAGACCATTTTTAGTAATGGCAACCATATTTTCTTTTAAACCATCATTCTTTCCTTTATCTATTGTTAAAGTTTGATACCAATATCCTTTATTTCTCGTAATAACAGTAGCATTTACAACATCATAACCAGTTAAAGTCTGATTTAAATCCAAAGCATCACGTAATTGTTCTATTTCCTCTTCAAGATGAACATTTAAATTTTTTTGAATTACATAACTTTCTGTCAAATCTTCACCCTTATCATCATTTAATGAAGTAAATGGTAACATCACTACTTTCATCACTAAAGCTGACACATCCTTCAAATAACTTTCAACAACAGTTTGTTTTCTATTAGATGAAAGTGAGTAAAATAGAATAAAAAAGGAACAAAAAATGACGATGACAATTATTATAATTTTCTTTCTTTTTTTATTTTTTCTATACATATTAATATTCCTTTCAAGATTTAGTATACTCATATATTTAAATTTTTTCAATTATTCTAGCAAATTATTTTCTAAAAAACTGAAATATTTGTCATCACTAATAATTAAATGGTCATAAATAAGACATCCATGAAGCATACCCAATTTAACTAAATAAGTAGTAAACTCAATATCTTTAGGACTAGGATTAACACTACCTGATGGATGATTATGTAAACATACAATATAAGTAGCATTATTTTTATAAGCTTCCTTAAATATTTCTCTTGGATGAACACTACTCTTAGTCATTGTTCCTTTAAATAATAATTTAGAAGTAAGTAAATTCTTTTTACTATCTAAATATAATGCATAAAAACATTCTTGTTTAATTCCATAAAAAAATGATTTGCTATAATTATAAATACTAAGTGGATCTTTTAATTTTACTTTTAACTCTTCTTCACCTAAAAATATTCTTTTTCCAAGTTCCACTGTAGCAAGTATCTTCGCTGCTTTTACAGGTCCTATTCCTTTAATTTTAATAAGTTCTAAATAAGATAAATTAAGAAAATTTTTTAAGTTACCTATCTCCTTTAAAAGTTCAAAAGCAAGTTCATTAGCATTAACATTCTTAACTCCTCCTTGAAGTATAATAGCTAAAAGTTCACTAGTAGATAGACTACCAGCTCCTTTCTTAATCATTTTCTCTCTTGGTCTTTCCGTCTCTGGTATATCCTTTATTGTCAAAATTAACACCCCCTATTTATATTATATACAGTATTTAAATTTTTACTCTAAAACAAACTCTTGATAATTAGCAAGTACTACTTCATTTATAGATAAAATCTCCTCATTATCTTTAGTATTATTAATTAATAAATCCATCTGCTCTAAAGTAGCTAAAAACTCTTTATTAGAAACACTCATAGTCTTAATAGTGGTATTAATATTTAAATCCTTATAAAGTTTTTCCATCTTTTCTAAATTATTACTATCTTTAGTAATAGCAAGATAAACTATATAGTTGGCATCTTCTTTAGTAATTAATTTAACATCTATATCTTCACTAGATTTTTCAGCTTGTTCTAAACTACTATAAGCTCCTTCCATAATAAAATAAAGACTATTTACTTCCTTTACAACTTCACTACTTTCTAGTTTATATTGTTCAAATAAAAAATTACCAAGAACTGATCCTAAAAGAATTGCCACTATCATTGTTATAAAAAAACTCTTTGTCATATTATCACCACTATAAATTTAACAAAGTTTTTATTATTTTTTTGTCGAAAGATGTAGTAAAATTCTAATAAAAGTGATAAATTAATAGTAGGAGGAATTATGAAAAAGAAGATTTTATTATTTAGCAGTGTTTTTATTTTCTTAATATTAATTACAGGTTGTAGTAAAGAAAGTGGAAACTTAATGACATGTACAAGGAGTATGAATCAAAATAACATTAAGACTAATCTTAAATACAACATTTCTTATGATGGAGATTATGTTACAAGAGTTAAGAGTATTGAAACAGTAGAAACTGATAGTGAAGATATTTTAAATAGTTATAAAACACAAATTGAATCATTATACAGTCCATATAATGATATAGAATATTATGAATATAATGTTAAAATTGAAGATAATAAATTAACATCTACTGTTGATATTAATTATGAAAAAGTAGATACTGATAAATTACTTGAAATTGATTCTGCTAATGGACAGTTAATTAAAGATGGTAAGATTAAAGTTAATGATATTAAAAGTGTTTATGAAAGCTTAGGTGCTATATGTGAAAATGACTAGAATTTCTAGTCTTTTATTTTTACTTTAATTACTTCTTTTATTTCATTATTCCTAATCGTATAACCATCAATAGTTAAAGGAGAATTAGTGTTTAGAATAGCAAAACCAGGATAATATAGTTCATTAAAATAACCATTAGGTTGAATATCACAACAACTAGTTATTTTTAGGTGATGTCTTGCTTTTTTATATTTAAAGAAATGAGAATGTCCGCCTATTATAACGTCATAGTTATATAAAGGTGGTACTAATCTTGATGATTTTACTTCATGTTCTAAAAATATTTTGTAATTATATATTTTTATATAACATCCTCCATATCCTAGAGGAATTAAATAGTTAGTATTAAACTCTTTTATTAAATCTATACCTGCTTTTCTAAATAATTCATCATGATTACCAAATATTATATAAGTTTTTTTATTTTTAGGATATAAATCATATGCTCTTTGTATTTGCTTAGTACATATAGCATTTATTTCTTGTTGTGTATAAACATCTTGTTGATTAAACGCATCAAAAAAATCTCCAAGATTGAAAACTGTTTCAATATTCTCTTCATCAAATTGATTATAAGATAGTTTTATATAATTAAAATTATCTTTTTCATTACCTATATGAGTATCACTAATTAAACCTACTTTAGATTCTTTCAATTCTAATAGAAACTGTCTTTCTAAAAGTAAATTATTAAACATCTCTCTTTTATCTAAAAAGCAATCAATTCTTTTACCAAAATCTAATAATCCTAACATTTCACTTTGTGTATAATTATATTTATCTTTAATATAATCAAAGTTATCTATTGTTAACTCACTAAGTACCCCTCTATATTTATCACTTTTCTTCACTACTATCACCTTTTATTTAATAATAACATATTTTTTATTAATGTTTACGATAAACCAATATAGAATCATTCATAGTATTACAATTAAATTTAAAATCTTCTACTCCTATAAAAGTTTCTAAATAAGGTTGATAGTCTTTTAACAATTCAAAAGTCTTATCTAAATTATATATTATATTCCAAGATTCTTCATATTTTGTATTTTTGTCAGTTTCATACAAATAACTTATCAAAAGTAATCCATCTTTATTTAAAAACTTTACTAAGTTATCAGTCATCTTTATTATCATCTCTTCTTTAGTTATAGAAGTTCCTATATTTGATAACCAAATATTATCATATTTTCTTTTTAAGTCCACGTTAAATATATTACTATTTATAAAAGTAGGATGAATATTTTTAACTTTGTTTCTTATTTCTTCATATAAATCTTGACTCTTTAAGTAAGGATTACAATTAAGTATCAGTTTAGAATTATATTCATCTAAAGAAAATAATCTTTTTCTTATTTTTTCAAGATTAATAGTTTGAAAGAGTTCATCCCAAAACAAATAAGATTCATAATCAATAAGACGTAACATTATTTTAACTTTATTCCACGATTCTATATTAAAAACATTTTTATTATCCTCAAATATATTAGGATAGTCTTTAAACCTTAAAAAAGCCATAAATTCATCTAAATTTAAAGTTAACATACTTGATACCTTTAAATAATAATAAAACTTTGTATAAGGATTAATATCTAATAAAGTTATATCTTTACATCCTTTTAAAATTGCATTTATAACTTGATCCCCTGATGAACCAACTGTTAATAATGATTTATCTTTTAAATTAAATTTATCAATATAACCAGATATATTCTCAGTTGTAAAAGGATAAATTTTTTGTAACATTCCATCTTCAACATTTATACAATGACAACGACTAATGGCATTACTCATTATTACACCAAAATTTTCATTCATATCATCACTTCTTATATTTTATATATTTCTAAAGATTAGAAATTGTCTTATATTATAACACGTTTTTAGACATAATAAAACGCGAACTTAAAACAACGAGTTGACATCTTTAAC
>CALVUV010000034.1 GCA_944363685.1 uncultured Bacilli bacterium | reverse complement strand
TTAATAGTATCACTATTAGTAACCATATGAGTTCCATTATAGATTAAGTTAATATTTATTTTATTTTTTTTAACTAAATTAAGTATTGCTAAATCATAAAAGAATACTCCATCTACTTTTATATTTTCTAATTTTTTTAATACATTAAGTAAATTATTTAATTCATTATTAAATATCATTTTGTTTATTACTACATATAGTAATTTATCTGTATTTTTTCTATACTCTTCAATATCATAAATACTATAATACTTAAAATAATCTACAGAAAAGTTTTCTAGTGGTAAAACAATTCCGTCTAAACCATTATTTAAATATTCTAAAAAATTATTGTCTCTTATTACACCTAATAACTTCATAATATCAGTCCTTTACGTAACATATTTTAACACAAATAAGAGCAAAGAAAAAGAGACATTAAAAATATCTCTATTTATTCAATCACATATGGGTTAGAGGCAGTTCCATCACCTGAGGTAAATCCGTTATCAGTAGTCACATTAATAACTGGACGTATATATGTAACATTTGACATCGAAAAATTGTACATCACATATCCCCCATACCATGGGAAATTTGAACTTATAAACTGTGATGGTGTCATAGTCCAATAAATCAAATTAGAATCACTTAAATAATCATTTCCTGCAACTGAATAATTTTCTCCTGCTAATACTAACTCATCTGCAGTTATTAACCCTACTTTTAATCTATAAGAACCTCCATAACTTTCACTTGTTGAAGGACACTTCAATGTTGGACTATTTGGCTTTGCATAATTATTATTAGCTTGTCCTAATCTATCATAACTTGCAAATACATTAATACCATCCATACCACTAAATCCATATTCACTTGCTGGTTTATAACCACTACTATCACTACAGAATCTTCCCCCAATTACTTTACTATCATATGATGTATTACCTAAGGCATTTTTATACCAGGTATCTACTTCTTTCTTTATAAAGGAATCTGTTCCATTGTCATAGGTATATCCACTATATTTAGGGTCATTAAACTCTAAATTATATGGACTTATACCTACTGCAAATGAATTAGATAAATCACTATTGTCTGGATTAACACTTGTTCCATTATATATAAGTCTTAAACTTCCATCTCCATTTACTCGCACTATTCTCCAGTACATCTTATCTCCTGCTGATGCTAACTTTACTTGTGTACAGTTACCTACATTCTCGGCATTAGCATTTTCACAACTTTCTAAGCTTTGATAATAATATACACCACTATCATATACATAATAATTACTTGCATATTCTCCAAACTGAACATTATTATTATCTACTGCTCCTCTATAATAATAACTTATTCCATCTTCATCTTCTGTACTGTATAAACCATTTGTTACATACTCTGGATTGTTTAATGTATTTCTAGTACTTGCATCATAATAATTACCATTACTTGCATAATTAAACATATTCTCTTTCTCTTCTTGTAACTCATTATCTTCTAATATCTTTTGAGTAGTTAGAGGAACATATTTATCTCCTGCTTTTCCATACACATTTATCTTTACTGTGAATGTTAATCCTCCTCCATCTCCTTGAGGGTTATAACTCTCATCTACATACATTCTTAGTCTATAGTTATTATTCTCACTACTATTCATACTACTAGTGTATAAACTCATCTCATTCTCTGGTCTTCCTGTATATGTATTTGCACTAGTCTCTTCACTATATACTTCTGGTACCATTAAGGCTTCTTCTGTTCCATCTGAGTTTACTTTAGTTAGATATAACTTTATATATTTACCATCAATAGTATTCCCATCTTCTTTTTTAGCACTTATCTCATAATTAATATTTGTATTACCTGTAATAGTACTACTTATATTAAAATCAAAATATTCTCCAGGGGTTAATCTTACTGTTCCTGTCTTATCTGTTGTTGGTAATGCTCCATTCAAAGTTATTCCATTACTTGTCTCAGTATACTTCATAGTAATGGCACCACTTGTTATAGAGTTTTCAGTACTACCTATTCCACCATACCTAAAGGCTGCATAACTTGTTCCTACTATTATTACTATCATTAATAGTATTAATACTCCTATTATAATTATCTCTTTTCTTTTATTCTTATTCATTTTTATTTACTCCTCTCATTTTTACTCACACAAAAAGAATAGAATACACTTACTCTATTCTTCTTACACGAGAAAAGAAAGTAATTTTATTACTTAGTTTACAATTAAATTGCCCCCCCCCAAGTAACATATTGTAAACATAATCTTCTCATATTTTTTACCTTCTTTCTTATCTTTGTTAACTTAATATTATCATATATAAAACAACTATGTAAAGTATTTATGTAACTAATTATTTCTTCTTATCTCTTAATTTAGTTTCAATATTTACTCTTTGTACTAGTGTTAAGGCAACCATTAAACAAAGAGTAAAACTACCTCCATAACTCATAAAAGGTAATGGTACACCAGTCATTGGCATTAATCCAAATAGTCCCATTAAATTAACTGCTATATGTAAGAAAATATATACTGCTACACCATAACAAATTAAAGCTCCTCTATTTGTATAACTTTCTCTACCTATCTTTAATATTCTATATAATAAATAGATATAAGCTAGTATTATGATAATTCCTACAATTAGTCCTAATTCTTCAATAATAACAGCATATATGAAGTCAGTATATGGTTCTGGTAGATATAAATATTTTTGTGTACTATTACCTAAACCTATACCAGTTAATCCCCCATTATTAATTGCAATATAACCATTACATACTTGATTTCCTGTATCTAATAATCTATCACAAGGTCTTGTAAAATTAAAACGTTCTATTTGTCTTGTTTGTAAAAAATTTCCTCCTGTCATGATAATCGCTAGTACTCCTACTATTACCATTCCAACTAATAATAAAATAATATTAGCTTTTATCCTCTTAGTAACAGGTGAAGATAGAAATATTATTCCTGTTAAAAGTGCAAATATAATGGCGGTACCAAGGTCTGGTTGAATCATAATAAGAAAAGTAATTATTATACCTATTAAAAGAGGTATAACCGCTATTATCCAATTATTTAATCTTTTTTCATGTACTTCATAGAAGCGTGCCATAAAAACAATCATTACTATTTTTATAAATTCACTAGGTTGAAATCCAAAAGGTCCAAAATAAATCCAACTTACAGCATTATTAGTAGCACTTCCATAAATTAATAATAATACTAAAATTGCAACTAATATTGTTAATAAAAGGTTTGATATAATACCATAGAACTTAGTATTAAATTTTATAATAAAAATACAGAGTATAAAACTTACTAATAAAAATAAACCTTGTCTAATAAAATACTCATAAGGACTTCCCCCATTCATATAGGATGTTACATTACTAGCAGAAAATATCATAATAAGTCCTAAAACAAAGAGAATTAAACTAATAAGAAATAAAGGCTTATCTAAGTTTTTAACAATATCTTTAAATTTAGTCACTTTAATTCTCCTTCCTAGTCTTTTCTTTTAGAATACCACATTTTTTGCTTAGTTTAAAGTTACTAGGGCCATTTCATTAACAATTTGACATATATTTTCATATCTTATAATAGAAAAAGGAGGTTTTTAACTATGTATTATTATGGTGGTGGATCTTTTAATTCATTCCCAAGTTGTAGTTGTGGATGTGGTAATCAATGGTTTTTCCCAAGTTGTGGCTTTGGATGGAACAACAACAGTAACAATTATGCAATTATTTTAGTATTATTTATACTTCTAGTTATTGTAATTGGTGCTAGATTTACACGTTAAGAAAGGTTTTCCTTTCTTTTTTCTTTAAATTGTGTTAAAATATAGCAAGAAATGGGGTATTTAGATGTTAAAGATGAAAGATATATTAGACGAAAAAGATAAAAGGTTAAGACTAGTTAGTAAAGATGTTACTTTTCCTTTAAGTAAAGAAGATAGAAAAGTAATTGATGAAATGGTAGAATATTTAACTAATAGTCAAATTGAAAGATTAGCAGAAAAATATGATTTAAGACCTGGTATGGGTATGGCTGCTATTCAACTTGGTATTCCTAAAAGATTCTTAACTATTGTTCATGAAGTTGATGAAGAAGAATTTGATACTTATATTATTTGCAATCCAAAAATTATTAGTAATTCAACTGAAAAGATTTATGTAGAAATGGGAGAAGGATGTTTATCTGTAAACAGAGAAGTTGATGGTATTGTACCAAGATATGCTAGAGTTACTGTTGAAGGATATGATGTTGATGGTAATAAAATAAGAATAAGAGCGAAAGAAGAACTTGCTATTGCCTTTCAACATGAAATAGATCATTTAAATGGTATTATATTTACTGATTATATTGATAAGAAAAATCCATATAAGGATGCTGATAAATATAGAGCGATTTAAAAACAGGATAACCTGTTTTTATTATATGTTTTTTTATGTAACACTTTTTACATATATATGAATAATTAATCGTTTACAAAAGTTTTAATGATTGATAGAATTAAATAGGAGGATATCTATGAAGAAATACATTGTTTTAATATTCCTTATTATTTTATTTGGATTTACTTATGCTTATAGAAGTACTTTATATGACTTATATAGGACTTATTTTGTTAAAGAGGATAAAGATGTTAGTTTAAATACTAAAAATGATTATACAAGAGATTATAGTTTTGATTATGTAAAATTAACAGATGATTTTTCTCCTAGTAATTATCAAGATTTATTAAATATTTATTATACGGTATTAAACTCAGGTGCAGATAGTTTTTCTTTCTATTGTCCTGATGATTATAGTAGTTGTTTAGAAGAAGTTGATTCTCTTGCTAACGATCAAAAGACTTTATCTACTATTAATAATTTTGTTCATCCATATAATAGTTTTAAACATTTAGAGACTAGTTATGATGATTATGGTAAAGTTACTCTTAGTATTGATCATATTTATAATGATAGTGATATTAAGTTAATAAATGCTAAAATTAAAGAGATAGAAAAAGAGATATGGAATGATACAATGAGTAATGAAGATAAGATTAAAGAAGCTCATAATTATATTATAAATAATAGTAAGTATGACCAAGAAAGAAGCGATAATAATGTAGTTAAATATAAGTCCGATATGGCTTATGGTACTCTTTTAGAAGGATATAGTTTATGTGGTGGTTATACTGATGCAATGGAGTTATTTTTAGAGGATTTAGGTATTAAAAGTTATAGAATAGCTTCAGAAAATCATGTTTGGAATGCTGTTAATTTAAATGATTTATGGTATCATTTAGATCTTACTTGGGATGATCCTATTACTACTGATGGTAGTGATATATTAGAGTATAATTTCTTTTTAATTACAACATCTGAACTAGATGCTTTAGAAGCAGAACAACATAATTATGATAGAGATATTTATAAGGAGTTAGCAGCATAAAGAAAAAAGTAACGTAACAGTTACTTTTTTAATTTCTTTTAGATAAAAAGTGATAGATAAATATTACTAAGATATTAATAATTATTTTTGATATAATAGCATTTACTTCTAAATAACCAGTTAAAAGTACTAAAGATAATCCTTCTATTAGATAAAAACATAAAACAACTGTTATAGGATTAGGTAATTTTTTTAGTTTAAATATTTTTGTTAAAAGACAAGAGATAATATAAGTAATGGTTAGAGATAAATAAATATTTAAGTTTAGTTTCACTAAAATTGTAAAGATAATTATATTTATAATAGATGTTAATATTATGAATTTATCTCTATTAAACCAACTAATATGATTATCTTCTTCTATATAGTCTTTAATCATTTTCGTAAAGTTCTCATTATTACTTTCAAAGTGTTTAGGCTTAAAAGTTTTACTCTTAATATAAACTTTCTTAAAGTTACTATAATCAAGCAAAGGTATAATATAACCTAATTTTCCAAATTCTTTAACTATTTGTTTTTGATGATCATTAGTATGTTCATTATATTTAGATAGTCTTGGTGTAGCGATTACCTTTTTATTATATTTTAGAGAAGAAAGGATACTTCCTACTCCACCGTGAGTGATAATTAAATCTGCTTTTTTAATTAATTCTTCTAACTCATCATTAGGTACTGTATCAAATATTTCCATATTCTTACTTTCATATTTAGTAAATCCTGCTTGAACAATAACCTTATCTTTAATAACTCCTTCATCAATCGCTTTATCTATTAGTTTAAGTAAACGTTCAAAACTCTTATCTTGAGTACCTAAAGTAACTAAAATCATTAGAAACACCACCCTCCATATTTAGCTTTAGGATATAGTTTTAACATTGATTTCCATTGTACTACAAAAAGATTAGAAATATGTAAATGATAAAATAATGAACCGGTAATAGTTTTAGTATTAATATTAGCGAATGTTTCGATATAAATAATTTTACTACCAAATATTCTACCAATTGAGCACATTGGTCCTGCTGTATGGGCACCAGTTGTAACTATATAATCTGGTTGATATTTAAAGTAGTAATAAAGACTAATAAAACAGTTAATAAATAATTTAAATGGGTAAGATATTTTATGATCTTTAGTACCATATAGTAAGAACCCCATATTTTTATGTTTTTTCATTAAAGCTTTATTAGATTTAGTATTCTCAGTAATTAAAGAATAATCATAATCATTAAAAATACTTTTTAATTGTAATAGTTCTGTTAAATGTCCGCCAGCACTAGATATAAACATTACTTTTTTCATTAAATCACTTCTTTTCTATTATTTTTTTCCATTTTTCTAAAACATTATCACTTACAAATTCTTTTACTTTACGTCTTCCATTTTTACCAAGTTCCTTACGTTTTTCTAAATCTTTAGTAAGATCTAATATTTTCTTTTCCATAACATTAAAATTTCTATGTTTAATTAAATATCCATCAAGTCCTGAAGTAATAATCTCTTTAGCACCTTCTGCGGAATCAAATGCTAGACAAGGTAAACCATTACTCATCGCTTCTATTAAAACAATACCAAAGCTTTCTGTATAACTTGTCATAATATAAATACTAGCTTTTTTCATTAATTTTTCTATTTCTTCACTACTTTTAAAACCGTGTAGAGTTACATCATTTTCTAGATTATTATCTTTTATATATCTTTCTAGTTTCCCTCTTTCATTACCATCCCCTACTATATCTAAATGCCAATCTAATTTCTTTTTCTTTAAGTCATTAAATATCTTTAATAAGTCTAAATATCCTTTTTCAGGGGCAAGACGACCTACTGATATTAAATGATTAGAGGTTAAAGGGCTTTTAGTCTTAGGAATATATTCAATAGCATTAGGGATATAGACACATTTACATTTATAATTAAGCATCTTCTTACGATAAAATTTTTGTAAACTCTTAGAAACTAAAACTAAATAATCAAGATTTTTAGCACTTCTAACAACATCTGTTGCATATTTTAAATCATTATGGTGATGATTATGTTCCCAACCTATTTTTAAGACATTATCTTTAGCATATAGGGATAATAATTCATTTAAAAATATTCTTGTAGAAATTATTACGTCAGCATCTGTTTCTTTTAATACTTTTTTTATAACTTTACTTCTTTTAGAATACATTAAAATACCTAAACTATCATTAAATAATTCTTTAAATTTAGCTTTAGAAATATAATCTTTAAATAAAAGTTTGGAAAGGTTTATAAGTTGTAGTTTAAATAATAGATTCTTATATTTTGATACTCTAATAGGTAAATCACTATCTATTAAGTAGTTTACTTTTATTTTTTCATCTAAATTATATACTGATTTACCATAAAGATTATAAATAGAGGCAATTTCTATTTCATAGTTAGTATTTTTGGCAAGGGAATTAGCAAGAGATGTTACAGTCTTTTCAACACCACCATATCCTAGATGTAGCGCTAGTATTAAGACTTTCTTTTTCATCACGATACCTCCTTTTTCTTATAGTATATATTAAATTACCTAATTTATCAATTGAAATAGTTTAGAAAAGAAAGAAAAAAAGAGATTAAATTTCTCTTTATTCTTCCTCTTCAGTATCTAGTTTAACAAGTACTTCTCTAGGCTTTGATCCATTAGGTGGTCCAATAATACCACGTTCTTCTAATAGATCAATAATACGAGCGGCTCTATTATAACCAAGTTTAAATCTTCTTTGTAATAAAGATGCACTAGCTTTCTGTGTTTCTATAACAAACTCAACTATTTCATTATATAGAGGATCATCATATTCTTCAACTTGTGCCATATCTTCTTTTTGAGAGACACTCTTTTCACTATCACCTGATAAGTTCATAAAGCCTTGATCATACTCTGCTTTTTGTTGTTCAACTGTATAATCAATAATTCTTTTAATCTCATCATCAGAAATAAAGGCACCTTGAATACGTTCTGGATCTGCTTCTCCCATTGGTAGGAATAGCATATCACCTTTACCAAGTAATTTTTCTGCACCTGTCATATCAAGAATTGTACGTGAATCTATACTACTAGAAACGGCAAATGAGATACGACTTGGAATATTCGCTTTAACAACACCTGTAATTACATCAGTTGATGGTCTTTGAGTTGCAATAATTAAGTGAATACCAGCAGCACGGGCCATTTGGGTAATTCTCATAATAGACGCTTCTACATCTTTACTGGCAACTAACATAAGGTCTGCTAACTCATCTATTATTACGACAATGAATGGCATTTTCTTAATTTGTTCATCAGGTGGTAGTGTTTTATTTTTCTTTTCTACATAATCATTATAAGTTGCAATGTTTTTAGTCTTAGTTTCACTAAATGTATCATAACGTCTTTCCATCTCGGCAACTATCTTAGATAATGCAACAGAAGCTTCTTTAGGATCAGTTACAACTGGTCTAAGTAAATGAGGAACACCATTATAACCAGAAAGTTCTACTTTTTTAGGGTCAACCATAACAAGTTTAACTTCATCAGGTTTCGCCCTCATTAAAATAGAACAAATAATACCATTAATACATACAGATTTACCTGAACCAGTAGATCCTGCTACTAGAAGGTGTGGTGTTTTATTAATCTCACACCAAATAACATTACCCATAATATTTTTACCTAAAGGACATAGAAGTTTAGAACCATCAAGTGACTTAGGAACTTTTTCTAAGACTTCTCTAAAGGAAACAGAAGCAGTTTCTTTATTAGCAATTTCTATACCTACAGTATTTTTTCCTGGAATAGGCGCTTGTATTCTAACATCTTTAGTAGCAATAGCTAAAGCTATTTCTCTATGAATTGATAAAAGCTTACTAACCTTAGTACCAGAATGAAGTTCTAACTCATACTGAGTAACAGTAGGACCAATATGTACTTCTACTACTTTACCAATAATATTAAAGTCTTTTAATACTTTCTCAAGTATTTCTATATTCTTTTCAATTAAACTTTGATTAACACTATTTTTCTTTTTCTTAGGTGCATCTAATAAATTAATTGATGGCAATACATAGTTATGCTTAACTTGTGATACCTCTTTAGGTTTATCACTAATATCCTGCTCTTCTTTTTCATCATTAACTTTCGCTTTAGTTAATTCATCTATACTAGATATAACAATTTTCTTATCCTCATCTTTTATCTCACCCATTGCAGGTTCAACATTTCCTGTAATAATAGGTTTCTTATCTTCTTCTTCCTCTTTAGAAGATTTATCCCTTTTAGGAAATTTCTCTTTTGCCTTACTTGCTTTATCTTTAACAAAATCAACAATAGAAAAGCCTGTAAATAAACAAAACCCTAAAATAATTAAAGTCCAAGCGATTATTTGCATTCCCTTATATGAGAATAACAACATAAATAAGACTCCAAAGGTACAACCTATAATACCTCCTCCTATTGCAGCAGGACGAGCACCTTTCATAACATAAGAAAAAGAATCTATTAATTGATTTACTGTCTCACTAAAGACTTTAATAGCATTACTATCGTTTTGTAATATGTAATTTTCGTGCATTAAGACAAGTAATCCTATAACTAGTAAATAAATACCTAACATTTTAGTAGTAAACAGATTAGGCCATTCTCTATTTATGATTAGATAAGCACCTAATATTAAAAGTATTACTAATAAAACATTATAAAATACTCCTACAAGAAATATTGCAAAAGATGCAATCATTCCTCCAACAGGACCATATCTACCAATACCAAGAATTGATGCTAACACAAGTAATATCCCATATAATTCTCTTGAATGAGCGAAACCTTTTTTAGTTTCTTTTTTCTTCTTTCTTTTTGCCATAAATACACTACCTCTCTACACTATCGAATCTCTACTCTTTCAGTATAACAAAACTAAAGAATAATTTAAAGCATTTGTCACTCATTTGACACTTTTATTTTATTTAAATACTTTGTACTCATATAATTATTACACTTCCTATTTTTTCTTATCTTTTACAGTTATATATTTCTGATTACTAGCATTACGTTTTTTATTGGTATATTCTAGTTTATTACAATCAACAAGTGGCTTTAATATTTTATAAGCAACATATCTTTTTGAAGAAATACCTAAATAATTTCTAATTTCTTTAGCAG
>CALVUV010000033.1 GCA_944363685.1 uncultured Bacilli bacterium | reverse complement strand
GGTTATTTAAAAAATGAAAAAGGTGTTCATCGTCTAGTTAGATTATCACCATTTGATTCATCTAATCGTCGTCATACCTCCTTTGCAAGTATTGATGTAACTCCAGAAATATCTAAAGATATTAAAATAGATATAAATGAAAAAGATTTAAAAATAGATGTCTATCGTTCAACAGGCGCCGGAGGTCAAGGAGTAAACACAACAGATAGTGCCGTACGTATAACTCACTTACCTACTAAAATAGTTGTAACTTGTCAGAATGAAAGAAGTCAAATTCAAAATAAAGAGACAGCTTTACAAGTTTTAAAAAGTAAGTTATATGTATTAGAACAACAAAAAAAGGAACAAGAACTTGCTAAAGAAAAAGGCATTCAATCTAACATAGATTTTGGTAGTCAAATAAGAAGTTATATTTTACACCCATACTCTTTAGTAAAAGATCATCGTACTAACTATGAAACTAGTGATACTAAAAGTGTACTAGATGGAGAAATAGATAAATTTATTGAAAGCAATCTAAAAGGAGGATCTTATGGAAATAAAACATAAAATAAAAGTTAAAGAATTAATAGAATTTATCTTTGGTTGTTTCTTAGTAGCTCTTGCTTTCAATCTTTTTATGTCTCCTAATAACTTAGTAGCAGGAGGAATAAGTGGTCTTTCTTTAGTTTTAAAACACTTCTTTGGACTTAATCCTTCTATGATTATTTCTATATCAAACGTCTTCTTAATAATATTATCATTTCTTTTATTAGGTAAAGAAAAGACTAAAATGTCTATCCTAGGTTCCATACTTTTCCCTGTCTTTGTTAGTATGACAGAACATTTATCTACTTATATAAGTTTTAAAGAAAGTGAAATGATACTAATCGCTATCTTTGGAGGAGTCTTACAAGGAATTGGTGCAGGCCTTATCTTTAGAGCAGGATATTCAACAGGTGGAACAGATATACTAAATATGATTATATCTAAAATATTTAAGATTAGTCTTGGTAACAGTATGTTCTTTACAGATGGCACAATTATTGTTATAGGAGCATTTGTCTTTGGCTTTAATCATTTAATGTATTCTTTGATAATACTTTACTTAATATCTACCCTAACAGATAAAGTAGTACTTGGTATTAGTGATTCTAAAGCCTTCTATATAATTACAAGTAAAGAAAAAGAAGTAAAAACATTTGTTATAAATGAACTTAAACACGGTGTAACAGAATTTAAAGCTAAGGGTGGCTACAACTTAGAAAATCAAACAGTTTTAATGAGCGTAATCCCCACAAGAGAATACTATAAACTTAAAGAAGGCATTCATAATATTGATAAAAATGCTTTCTTTGTAGCAATGGATTCTTATGAAGTAAGAGGTGGTGCTTAATGAAAACAAACTTACAAAAAATAGATAAAAGCAAACTATGGTATCGCTATACAGTCTTGATTATTAGTTTGTTTTTATCATCACTAGTTTTTAATATTTTCTTATATCCTACAAACCTAGTAACAGGAGGTATGAATGGCGTTGCCATAATTATAAATCACTTAATTGATATATCACCAGCAATGATTATTTTAATAGGTTCTATCATTCTATTAGGACTAAGTTATCTTTTCCTAGGAATAGATCAAACAGCAGCCTCATTAGTAGCAACTATCACCTATCCTTTCTTTGTCTCTATAACAGAACCACTAGCAAGAATAATAGTTATTGATACTAGTGATTTAATTTTAATCAGTCTATTAGTAGGAATACTTTTAGGTATAACTAATGGTCTTATGTATAAAGTAGGATTTAGTAATGGAGGACTAAATATCATAAGTCAAATAATATATAAATACTTCCATATTTCTTTAGGTAAAACTACTATGGTAATTAATTTTATAGTTGTATTAATAGGAGGATTTTACTTTGGATTTAATATGATGCTATATGCCTTCATTATAATTTATATTAGTGGTTATGTTATAGATAAAGTAATACTAGGAATATCTAAGAACAAAGCTTTCTACATCACTACTAGTAAAGATAAACAAGTAAGAGACTATCTTATTAATACGCTTCATCATACAGTAACAATATTCGATGTTAAAGGAGGCTTTTTAGAAAAGAAAAGAAAAGTACTATTAGCAGTAGTACCAACTAGAGAATATTTTAAACTAAAAGAAGGAATAAAAGAAATAGACCCTAAAGCCTTCTTTGTAGTAACAGATGCTTATGAGGTAAAAGGTGGTGAATAAGAAACTTGTTAAGAGTTTCTTTTTTGACATTTTTTCAAGAAAAATTTACAGTTTTGGTAATAATTACTATATACAGAATATGTCGAAATATGTTATACTTAACTATGAATAGGATGATGTTAATGGATTTAATTAGAGTTAAAAATGTAAATAAACAATATAAAAATGGAGTCACTGCTATCTATGACTTAAACCTTAGTATAAAAAAAGGCTCTTTTGTCTTTGTAATAGGTGGCTCAGGATCTGGTAAAAGTACTTTTATTAAAATGCTTTATCGTGAAGAGAAACCTAGTAGTGGTGAAATTTTTGTTGGGGGAATAAATGTTGCAAAATTAAGAAACAGTAAAGTATATAAATTAAGACGTAAACTAGGAATAGTTTTTCAAGATTATCGATTACTTCCTAAATTAACCGTTTATGAAAATGTAGCTTTTACAATGGAATCAATTGGTGCGACTAAAGCGGAAACAAGAAGAAAAGTTTTAAAAGCATTAGAGTTAGTTGGACTAAAAGCTAAAATACATAACTACCCTGATCAACTATCAGGAGGAGAACAACAACGTGTTGCCATTGCAAGAGCGATTGTTAATGAACCAAGAATACTACTTTGTGATGAACCTACAGGAAATCTTGACCCAGACCGTAGTATGGAAATAGTTAAAGTTCTAGAAGAGATAAATAAAACTTGTGGTACTACTATTATAATGGCTACTCACGATAAAGAGATAGTTAATAAAATGCAAAAAGAAGTAGTTCTTCTAAAAGACGGAAGACTTATTAAACATCTTGAGAAAGGAGGCTATGAAGAATGAAATTTTTTAGAACCCTTAGAAGAAGTATTAGAGATGCCTTTAAAAGTGTTTTTAGAAACTTCAGTCTATCACTTGCCTCTATTTCTTGTATTACCATAACCTTAATAATTGTGGCCATTTCAATTCTTATTACTTTTAATGTTCAAAACTTTACAAGAGAAATGGAAAAAGATTTAACTATTGTAGTCTTTCTAGATACTGATGCTACAGAAGAAGATTCAAAAATAGTTATGGAAAAACTAGAAAATATGAGTAATGTAGAATCATTAACTTATCAAAGTAAAACAGCCATTAAAGAGGAAATGAGAAAAGAAAATGAAGTCTTTAATGAAGTTATGAGTACTTGGAGTGAAGAAGATAATCCTCTAAAAGATACATTTCAAGTTAAAGTAAAAGCTGTAGAGAAAATAGCAGATACTGCTAAAAGAATAGAGAAGTTAGATAAAGTTAGTACTGTAAGATATGGTGAAGGAATGGTAGATAACTTAATAGTTGCTTTTGAAGCAGCTCAAAAAGTATCTTATGGAATGGTAATCGCCTTAATACTTGTAACTGTATTTTTAATCATTAATACAATTAAATTAACAATCTTCTCAAGAAAAAGAGAAATATCAATTATGAGATTAGTAGGAGCAAGTAACTTTACTATTAAAACTCCATTTATAATAGAAGGAATGGTTTTAGGAATATTTGGTTCAATTATCCCTATTTTAACAGTATGTTTTGGTTACGTAGCTCTATATAACCATTTTGATGGCTATCTATATAGTAGAATGATTACCTTAATAGAACCAGAGCCATTTATCTATATGGTATCAGGAATTGTCCTAGTAATAGGTATAATTGTAGGTATGATAGGATCAGCTTCTGCTGTTAGAAAATATTTAAAAATATAGAAAGGGGTGTTATCTTGAGAAAAAAAATCAGTTCATTTTTATTAATAGTACTATTAACTGTATTTATAATTCCTATAAATACAAATGCTAAAACTATAAAACAATTAGAACAAGAGATTAATTCTTTTACCGCTGACTTAGATAATAAGAAAAGTCAGATTGCAACAAATGATGCTGAAGTAAAAAGAATTCAAGAAAATATTGCTAACATAGAAAGTCAAATTAGTCAAATTGAAAACGAAACTGCAATTCTTGAGCAAGAAATTGAAGCATCAAATCAAGAAATATTAGAAAAAAGTGAACAAAGCAAATCATTATTTCAATATCTTCAAGTTAGTGAAGGTGAAAATGCTTATTTAGAGTACATTTTTGGTGCAACAGACGTTACTGATATGGTATATCGTATGGCAATAGTTGAACAATTAACTGAATCTAATGACCAAGTAATGGATGAACTATCAGCTTTAATTGAAGAAAATGAAACTCGAAAGAGTGAACTTGCTACTAAAAATGCAGAATTAGAAAAATTAACTACAGAATTAGAAGCAGAACAAGAAAAAATTAATGCTGAAACTGCTCAAATCAAAGAAGCAATGCCTAGTGTTGAACAACAACTAGAAGAAGCTGAGGCAAACTTAAAATATTATAAAAACTTAGGTTGTGGAGAAAACGAAGATATTTATGCTTGTCAATTTAGAGTTGAACAAGCAAACAGTTCTTCAAGTGGTGGTGGAGGATATGTTCCATCAGCATCAGGTTTCTATAGACCAATGGTAAGTGGATATGTTACTCAAAACTATGGTAACGCTGGACATATGGGTATAGACTTATCAAATACAAATAAAACTATTGAAATTTATCCAATTGCCACAGGAGTTGTCTTTGCTAAATACTATGATGACTATGGGGCACTTGTAATTAAGATAAGACATAATGTAAATGGAAGATACTTATATTCTACTTATGCTCATTTATCTTCTTGGTATGTTAATGTTGGAGATACAGTAACACCTGATACCGTAATTGGTAGAATGGGAAACACTGGGTATTCTTTTGGAGCACATCTACACCTAGAAGTAACAACTTGTGATTGGCACGCTGGTGGTGGCTGTAGTTGGTCTGTTTATCAACGAAGTACTATAGACCCAAGACAGTATGTTGGATTCCCTGCTTTAACATCCCCTAGAACTTGGTGGTATAGTCGTTAAGGAGATAATAATATGATAACATTAGAAGACTTTGACAAAATTGAATTAAGAGTAGGAAAAGTAATAGATGCAAGCGTTAATAAAGGTACCAGACATCCTGCTTATAAATTAAAAATAGATTTTGGACCATTAGGTATAAAAAAATCATCAGCACAAATTACTGATTTATATAAACCAGAAGATTTAATAAATAGACAAGTAATCGCTGTAATGAATTTCAAACCTATTCATATATCAGAAGTAACAAGTGAAGTTAGAATATTAGGAGCAGAAACTAATGAAGGTATTGTATTATTAAACACTGATAAAGAAGTAGAAAATGGCTCTAAAATATCTTAAGAAAAGTTCTAGTAATTACTAGAACTTTCTATAATAAAAAAGAAAACAAGCTTTAATATGAGAAAAAGATTTCAAGGTGTCATATAATAGTAAATTAAAGTAAACTCTTTTAAATAAAATTTAAACAATATTGTAAATGAATTTGTGTTATGCTATTATAAAATAAGAAAGGAAGAAGGTAAAAATGCGAAAACTTGCGTTTACAATATGTTACCTGGAGGTGGCAGATTTAATAAAAATATCAGTAATAATAGTATTACTTTCTTTCATAATGACTTAAGAGCAGAATAATTATATTCTGTTCTTTTTAATGTAAAAATAAAGGAGGATATTTATGGAACCAAAAGAAAAATATGAACAATTATTAGAACAACAATCTCAGGAACTAAAAAGAGAACTTAATAAATATAACACAATGATAAATAGTGCTAATATTTTAAATATGCCAAAAAGTGATATAAGGAAATACATCTCAAACTTATTAGAGCATCAAAAAACGTTCCTGCTTTTATTTCCTCAACTTACTTCTAACTTTCAAATTCTTAGATTCTTTTATGATAACAATGCTTTAGAAATAGAACAAGTTCAAATAGCCATAAATAACATATTAACAGATGAAATTGTAAAAGATTGCCTTAACAATATAGAAAAATATCAACTACAGGTTAAGAATTTAGAGTCACAACTAAAAGAATTAGACGCAAAAAGTCTTACTGCAAAAGCAGCTTTTATCTTAAATGCAAGTATTACAGATGAAGAAAAAATAAGTATTTTAAAAGATCTTGCCTATACAAGTTGTAAAAGTGCTACTGAAAAAGAAGAAAAAAATAAACATAATGAAATGCCCAAAGTTCACGAAAAAATAGAATCGTTATTCACAGACGAAAAGCCAATAAATATAAATCAAGAAGAGCTTAATAATATAAAAGATGAATATTATAAAATAAAAAACAATATAGAATCTATCATGAACAAATATTATTATTTAATTAATGGTAAAGATGAGAAGTATATAAACTACAATAAAGAAATGGCAAGAGCTATTAAAGCTCAAGAAAGTCAAGATAATCTAAACCTTTCTACACTTGGTATTGATGAATTTCAATATAAAGATATTTCTATGACAGTATTAATGTTAGATATGCTTGAAACAAAGCAAGAGTTGGAATTACAACTAAACAATCCTAATGCTATTTTAGAAGATATAAACGATTACTTTAATATGCTTAAAGAAGATTATGATAAAGCATTAACATTAGATAAAATTTTAACAGAAGAAAAGAAAGAGGAAGAAAAAAATACTAATGAAATATATTTCTTATTAGATGAAAGTAATACACCTTTCTTTGATATGAATAAATTTAGTAAGGAAGAGAAAAAACATAGTTTATCTCTTGTAGAAAAATTTGGAAAAAGTCTTCAAGAATATGAAAAGGGAAGACATCATACCAAATTACAATCAAGAAGAAATTTATTTGACATATATGTTAATAGAAGTTCTAGTATGTGCGTTTCTTATATAAGAGCTAAAGATAATAAAGTTTTAATATTAACATTCGCTCACATAAACGATATTTATGATGATTCTAATAGTATCGCTCAAAATTACAGTTACCTTATTGAAAACACATTAAAGAATATAGAAAATAAGAATGATTTTTTCTTAGAACAACAGCAAGAATTTACTGAACAATTTAAAGATATGATAGCCGTAAAAGGAGATGAACATAAATAATGATAGATCAGAAACTGGACAACTTATTTTTAAATATTAAAAATGACTGTATGACCTTAATCAGAGAAAAAGATATTAGTTTAGAAGAACTTTCTTTCACACTAGGAATCAGTTCTAGAGAGTTTATCTCTAACTTTCAAGTTAGAATTAAAGACTTCTCCTTTTACTTAGAAACATATCGAATATTAATGGAATGGTAGGTGATATTATGACACTAGCAGAAATTATTAAATCAAAAGTTGATGACTTATATAAAACTTACAATAATCTTAATCTTGAATATAATAATGAAAAGATTGAATCTTTAAAAGAAGATATAAATATACTTACAACTATGATTGAAACATTAAGTAAGGATATAAAAAATCTAAAAGATATAAGCTATCAAGATATCAGTAAATATATTTCAATTAATGAAGAAGACTTAAAAAATATACAACTTGTTTTAAAAGCTAAATATGAAGCTAACTTATCAGTTGATTTAACTACTACTCAGCTTGAAGTGATTAAAAAAATACTGGAAGAGCTAGTAGAAAAGAAGGACACATTAACAGAAACTATTAAAAAAGAAGAAGAAAGAGTTAATAAAAATAAAGAAGAATCTTCATCCATTGAAGATAACATTTTAAATCTAGAATATTTATATGAAAAAGTTAATAATCCTGATGATTACTCTTTACTTAATTTAGAAGACTTTGAAACTTTATCTATAATTTTTGAAGATAAAGATACATCTTCTAAAGTAAAAATAGACTTATTAAGTAGTATAATTGATTATAACGAAAATATAGAAAAACAAAACAAAAAGATATTATCAACGACAGATATAGAAGAAGTTAAAGAGTGTTTTAAAAGCTTTGATTTTAAAGAAGATATGCTAAGATATATTGATAGGAATAAAGAAGAGATATCAAGAAATATAGATTTAAGTAATGCAAGAGAGATATTAACCTATTTAGAAAGTAAAAAAATACTAGATAAATTCTCTATAGGAGCTTTACTAGCAATCGTTTTATATAGTAATGTAAGTACAATTAGTAAACGATACGAAGATTTAAAAGAGCGTAAAGCGTTATTTACAGTACTTTTTGAAATGCCTAGTATCTGGGTAAATAATTTACCTAAAAAAGCAAGAGCAAGGCATAAATCTCCATCAAAAAATAAAGATGGAAGTAGTAACAACAATAGATTACGAGTTTATGCTAGCAAAATATCATATGAAGAAATGCTATCCAATGAACAATATTTAACTAGTATTGGTCTTAATGTCTCTATCTCCAATAAGACTAATATTAAAGTATTAGAAACACCTAGAGAAAAAATAGATGAAAACTTGAATACTTATAAATTATATGGTTTCTTTGAGACTAGGGATATGTCTACTTTACCACCATCTACTCTATCTTTTACACTAAAAACTGCCGATAGATGTGATAAACTAATAGAAATAGGCTTATTACATAATTCTAATAATAATTATACTATAACTTTCCCCACTATAGTTAATACTATGAGAGAAGAAAATTTTGCCTTACTTTATAAGTTAAAAAGAGAAAATAGCCTAGATAATTATTATAATCTTATTTTTTCACAATATAGAAAAGATAAACAGTTACTAAATAGTTGTTTAACAACTAAGCGTCCTCAAAAATTTGGCTATAATCTTGGAACACCTGAAGAAATAGATGCTTTTAAACAAGAGTTTTTTATAGACCAAATGGATGATAAATACATTCCTAATGCAAGTGAATATGAAGAAATAATTACAAAAGAAAATCCAATTAAATATTCTGAAGATATTTTAACAGATGAGAAGATAAAGACTTTAGAAGAACAATATAGAGTTGATAACAATCCATATCAATATAAAATAGGTGAAGAGATTATCTCTAGATTAAAAGTTTTAAGATGCTATAGTGCTTTAAAAGAATATGGTATTACTGATGATAATGCTTTCTTATATTCAGTTACTAGAGGAATGTACCTTGATGAAAAGACTTTTAACTTAATTAAAACATCGGTAAAAGGAAGAGGTGAATATGGATGGAGTATTTAACTAAATATAACCTAACTACTGAAGATATAAAAGATATTACTAACTTTATAGACGAAGGTGATAAACTAGAATTAGAGTTGAATGAAGAAAGGGTATCATCGATAATAGACTACTTCTTATCAATAGGACTTACTAATATAAAAGATATTATAATAACTAAACCTAATCTATTTTATGATGATGTTAATTCTATAAAGATGAGAATAGAAAAGTATTTTAATACTAATATTATTGAACTACTTAAAGAAGATCCTATTAATTTTGATTTAATAGGTATGTAAATAAAAGAACTTTAGTTTATAGCTAGAGTTCTTTATTCATAACTTAATTTAAATGGCTCTTCTTTACAAGTTTTATTTTCTAAACAATATTCTATTATTACTTTAATACCATCTTTGAAATTATCTTTAGTGGCATTCTCAAAAGGACTATATTCACATTCTCCATTGTTATTAGGACAGATTTTACCTTCATAAAAAGAAAGACTATCAAAAGTATTATTTAAATTATTTAACTTATCAGTATTAAGGTAAGTGCCACTTAATTCATCATTAAAGTAAATATGAAGATATAAAGATTCAATACCATCTATTTCCTTTGTTTGTCTAAAATCATCTAAATAGATTCTATTTTCATTATCTGTAAGATAGGCTCTCCCAATTTTAAATTCAAAACTATTACTTTTACCCGTAAAACTATAAGTAGAATCTTGAAATCTTTGATAAAGTGTAGAATTAATACGTTCAGCATTTTTATCAGGTCTTGATAAAAGTAAAATACTAGTAGTAGATGCTATAACTATCACAGCAACAACTATTATTAAAATAACTATTTTTTTCATAACCGTTCTCCTTTGGCTATATTATAACAGTTAAAAATATATAAAGATAGTTTTATAAGTAAATTTCTTTGTCACTATATAATCTTAATGATATAATACTTGCAAGGAGTGGTGCGTCAGTTCGGCGTATATAATATAGTCGGTGGGAATCCGACCTGGTAATTTCTAGCAAAGAGCCAGTAGTTAGCCTTGGAGCCGAAATCGTGAGACTAGGTTTAAGCGTAGGTAAACAAGAATTCGAGCCGTAATGCGAAAGCGTGAAGTTATTGAGCCTCGTTAAAGTATAAATAAGTAGATGCAGATGTTGTCACTCCGACAGTATGCAATATCGGTAATATCGTTAGTACAAGATATTATGAGAAATCTACCGGGGTCTTTAGGACATGGCGAGTTTTACATAGTTATTATATACGTACCTGAGAGGACTTATATATTCCTGATTCTAAAAGTTTTAGAACACCAATAGTAAAGGTAATGAATATACAAGGACTTGGATAACCCAAGATATTCAAAAGATATATAAGTAGTCGGACTAGTCCATAGTAGTGATGAAATGAGTAACGACCATGGAGCG
>CALVUV010000032.1 GCA_944363685.1 uncultured Bacilli bacterium | reverse complement strand
GATCAGTATGAGGATGAGTACCAACAACATAATCTATCTTTGTAATACCTAAATTATTAAGATAGTTAATAACATTGTCCACTTCATATGCTTCTCCTGCATCAATTAACATAGTTTCCTTATTAGGAAGTTGTATAAATATAGAATCTCCCTGTCCTACATCAATATAATTAACTCTTAAAGTGTCTCCACTAAAAGTAGAAATACTAGTCTTATCATCATTTTCTACAAAAGGATTAGCACATCCTACTACTAATAAACATAAACAAATTAATAATACAATTCTTATCTTCTTCATAATCTACCTCTATCAAAATTATATCACTTTCTCTATCTCTTTAAAATATTTTTCTACTCCCTTAGTAATAGAATTAGCAAGCTTAACCTGATAACTTTCCTTTTGTAACAAATATCTTTCATTAGGATTAGATATAAATCCACACTCTATTAAAACACCAGGTACTCTTGTATTAGAATAAAGATATAAATTAGTCTTAATAACCTCTCTATCAGTATTTAAATCACTTTTAAACTCATTCATAATAGATTCTGCTAATACTAAGTTATTTGGATTAATTGTATGATATAAGACTTCAGCACCACTAACATTACTATGATAATGATAATTTATATGAATAGATAAATACAAATCACTTTTATTTTCCTGTATCTTTAATATTCTTCTATATAAGTCCCCTCTCTTTTTAGCACTATCCCATTTACTTGATAAATCACTATCATCATTTCTAATCATATAAACAGTTGCACCTTTACTTTTCAATACCTTTTTTAACTGTTTAGATATTTCTAAATTAAGATCTTTTTCATAAATATTACCATAAGTAGTACCCGAGTCCCTACCCCCATGGCCAGCATCAAGCGTTATCACTTTACCTATTAAAGTTTTCTTAGGTTTTACTCTAGCATCTACAAACTGTAAAGACATAAGTAAAACTATGAACATAATTATAAAAAGCACTTTATATTTTCTTATCATTATAAACACCTAATAAAGTATATGTTTAAATTAATTTTTATATCAAAAGGACAAAAAAAGAACTGCTTATTAGCACTTCTTTATACCAAGAAAAGTTAAATAACCATCAGATATATTTCTTTTTTACATTTTCATCCAATAATTTATTTAAAACATTAATAACTTCGCTATGAACTATTCCATTACTTACAACAGCACCATTTATATCTTTGTCATATCTTTGCTCGTTACCAAATAAATCAGTTACTTTACCACCAGCTTCTTCAACAATAACCTTAACAGCTGCTATATCAAAATTTTTATGCTTAGTTCCTGGAAATATAGCTACGTTAAAATCTCCATTCGCTACACACATAGAAGCTCTTATAACACTACCTATACCAATAAAATACGTTTTCTTTCCAAGTTCTTTAATAGAATCGTATAAATTATATTCTGCTTCAGGCCACATATCAAAATTAGATACACTTTTCATATCATCAAGTTCTATATCATTAACATTAATTTTTTCATTATTTCTATAAGCACCATATCCCTTTATTGCAGAATATAAATTATCTGTAAAAGGATCATAAACAACACCAACAGTTGAAACTCCATCTATTACAAGAGCAAGAGAAAAAACTGCAACTGGAATATGCCTTGCATACATTGCTGTTCCATCAACTGGATCACATACCCATACATAATTACTTTGTCCAAATTGTTCTTCTTCACCATCAACACAATGTGTAGGAAAGGTTTCTTTTACCATCTTTATTAAATATTTATTAATTTCTGTATCAGCTTTTGTAACAATAGTTTGATCATATTTATAACTAGCACCATTATCTGTCTTAAAATATTTAAGCATTATTTTTCCAGCTTCCTTAGCAATCTTCTTTGCAAAATCTAAATAATTTGTATACTCATTCATTAATTTCTTCTCCAATCTTTTTTAATATTAATTTAATTCACTTAATAATGGAAAAGCTGGCTACCAAGAACCACCTCCTCCACCTCCAGAACCACCACCTGATGATCCTCCTCCAGATGAAGAACCACCTGATGAAGATGATGATGAACTAGAAGACATAACAGACTGTGCCGATGTCATTGTAGAACCAATAAATGTACCAAACGTTGCAACACTAAAGGCAGTATGACTATCATACCAAGATGGCGCTTGCATATTTATTGTCTCAAACTTTTTAATCCATTTATCAGATACTCCTAAGACATAAGTAAAAGGTAAGATATCATAAAAATAGGTTGGATTAGAAAGAACCATTGACTCCAACTTATCTTTTTCAGCAGTTTCTAAAAAGTTTTTAAATCCTCTTATTTTACCTAAAATTTCATTACCATATGGAGTTCTTTTTGGCATTATCTTAAAGCAAATTATCATTCCTATTAAACATAGTATACCAACAATAACCCCAATCAAATAAATAGGCTCACTAGTAATTGCATCCTTAATAGGTAAGGTACTAAAGAAAACAGATGAATGGAAAATAGTAAATCCTAACCAAAATATTCTAAATAACAAAGGAATTTTAGCAAATATACCAACTGCATAAAATGGTATATAAAATGCACAGATAAATAGTGTCATAGCAACTTCCCCTGCTCCTGCATATTCAAGCGTAGGAATAGCAATAGTAGTAATTACGGAAACAAGCATTAATAAAATAATTATTATAGACTTTTTAGATGCTTTCTTCTCAAATATTTTATTCTTATTTTCTTTATTATTTATATTAGATAATATTTTATGAGTAGTAGCATAGAAATTATCATATAAATCATCTTTAGTCGCTTCACCTTCCACCGCAGTATCTTTAAATAGACCTCCTAAGAACAATCTCTCATTAGCATCATTGCCATCATAATCTTTAAGTTTTGTAATTTTAAACCCATCTGCCTTAGAAAACAAAGACTCATCATTATTATCAGATATTTTAATGTACCCTTTATTCGCTAAATATACAAGTAAAGAAGTTACATCCTGACTATTCGCTTTTCCTTTATATAAAAATCCTACTTCTAAACTATTAAATCCTTCTGGTGGATAAAACTCTACTGTCTCTACTACTCTATTATCACGTCCAAATATAAACCATAGTAAGAACGAAATTATTAAAGCGACAATTGGAATAATAAACATTAAATATATATTAGAATTTACTACAAGTCCTGCATCTACAAAATAGCCTTCAGGAAGTTCACATCTAACAGTCAAAGATTCCCCTTCATTTAAAATACCATCATAACTTCCTGATATTGTATTATCATTAACAGTATATTTAACTTTACTATTATCAAGAGAGCCTTGACTACCAGATGAAAAACCTAATTTACTAGAATCAAACTCTTTAGGCATAGTAATACTAAAAGTTACATTACCTATTACCGTATCCCATTCATTACCAATAATATTGTAATACAACTCATCATAATCACTTACAGGATCTTTTCCTAGATTATAAGTATATTTAATTGTATAAGTCTGTTTTCCTGTTAAAGTTGTACTAAGAGAACCTATCTGTATTTTATAATTACCACCATCTCTTGAAGTAGAATATTCATCGCTTACACTTAAATTAGTAACCTGAGTTCTATTAGTAGAAGTACTACCATCAAGTCTTACTATTTTATTACTTAAAGGAATAGTCCTAAATATTCCATGTTTTGGTACATTAAAATATGCAGTTATCGTCTCAGTTATATCAAAAGTATTATTAGAGTTTACTACGATATTAACATCATAATTATCAATAACATAATCATATGATGCATACATACTATTTTCACTAGGGGCATTATTATTAGAAGTTACAATATCATTATAAGTATCAATAATTAATCTATAATATTTTATATCATCAGTACTATATTCTCCTAATATATCTAGATTAAACATTAAATCAAATTCATTTGAACCAGTTAAAGCCATTTTTGATCTAGCTTCTTCTGTTATTAAATTATAACCTTCATCATAAAAATATACATTGGCACTATAAGTTATAGAATCATCAGAATTATTAAAAACTACTCCACTTAACCCAAAAGCCATAGTTGAAGTATCAGAATAATCTTCAAATCTAATATTAGAAAAAGATAAATCTCTAACATCTAAGTTCTTAACATCATTTATATCAGTATAAGATATCTCTCCACTTATAGCCTTAACACCTATTGGATAAATACAAACTATAGATAGTATAACTATTGCAAATAAAAGTATTTTCTTAAATCTTCTTTTCATTATCTTCACCTATACCTTAACATCAACATTTTCTCTTTCGCTTATTTTCGCTTCAAACATTGGTTTTGACTTATAACCAAAAATCTTTGCAAAGATATTATTAGGAAACATTTCCACTTTATTATTAAAGATTCTAACTGTCCCATTATAATATTTTCTTGAATTTGCAATATCATCTTCTATTTTTACTAACTTATCACTTAAATCTTTAAAATTATCACTAGCTTTCAATTCTGGATAAGCCTCTACAAGTAACATAATTTTATCAATATCTCTAGTTAATTTTACATTAGTCTTAATTTTCTCATCATTAGACATATCATCATAAATACTACCTCTTAACTTAGTAATTTCTTCTAAAGTATCTTTTTCATGTTTTGCATACGCTTTTACAACTTCTACTAGATTAGGAACTAAATCCCATCTTTTCTTTAAATAAATATCCATAGTAGAAAAAGTTTCTTTCACTTTATTATCTAAACTAGCAAAACTATTAAATAAAATAATAGCATAAATAACAATTATAATAATAACTGCTATAACAACATAAATCCACATAACTCCCACCTCTATCTTAATTTAATTCTAATATAAAAGAAATTAATAGTAAAGAAAAAGAGAATTAAAATTTCTAGTTTAATAGTTACACATTATTACTTTATGATAAACTAAAATATTTTCTATCTTATACTATCTATAAAATCAGTTATATCATCATCACTTGGGTTTGAACTAAAACGGTGTCCTTCTTGCCAAGTACCAGTACCTGCTTTATCTTCTAGTAAATCACCACTATTACCTAAGCCACTTGATGAAGAAGTACAAAATGGAATAACTGTCTTACCAGTAAAGTCATTCGCTTCTACAAAAGAGCTTACTGGCCAAGCAGCTATACCCCACCAAATAGGATAACCAATTAAAACAGTGTCATATGTATCAAAGTTAGGAACAGTAGTATTCTCAAGTTCTACATCTCTTAAAGATTCATCATTATATTCTCTTGATACACGAGAATTATCATCAGTCCAATCTAAATCTTCATCAGTGTAAGGATTACTAGGAACAATTTCAAATGTATCTGCATTTAAGTTTTCTGCAAGTCTTTCAGCAACTCCACGAGTATTTCCAGTAGCAGAATAATAAACAATTAAAGTCTTACCAGTACCACTACCTATATTATCATCAGTAATATTTTCATCAGTTGTAGAATTATTATTATTACTACTATTATCTCTATTTATAAACCAAAAACCTCCTATGATAATCACCGCCAATATTAATATTACTATAAATATTATATTTTTTCTTTTCATTACTCACTTTCCAGATATTTCATAATTGCATAAGCTGCATCTCTCCCTGCTCTAGCAGCAAAGGCAACTGTACCTTTAGTACCAGCTAAATCTCCACCTGCAAAGACTTTTTCTTTTGAAGTATGTCCATCTTTATCTACTAATATTCTTCCTCTTTTATCAAGTTCTAATCCTAAACTATTAACAATTTTACTTTCCGGATGACTTCCTATTGCCATAACTACATAATCACAAGAAAGATAATAGTTAGACCCTTCTATATTAACAGGAGATAATCTATCATCACCCTCTTTTTTTACAAGTTCGGTCCTAATTACTTCTACTTTCTCTACATTTTTTTCTCCATAAATACCAAGAATATTATTTTGAAATAAGAACTCTACTCCTTCATCTTTCGCTTCCTTAATCTCATTTTCTTCTGCAGGAGCTTCCTTCTCACTTCTCCTATAAATAACATATACTTTTTTAGCATTTTTTCTTTTTATAGTACGAGATACATCCATGGCAACATTTCCACCGCCGCTTACTACTACTGTTTTACCAGTATAATCAGGATGATTATTAGATTCTAACAACTCATTACCACCAATTACGCCATTTAAATCTTCTCCAGGAATATTCATCTTACTAGAAAGATTCGCTCCAAATCCTAAAAACACCGCATCATATTCCTTCTCTAAGTCTTCTAAACAAAAGTCTTTACCAATACTTTGATTAAGCTTAATATTAATACCTAACTCTAAAATCTTATCAATCACTTTTCTTAATAAAATCTTATCTAGCCTAAACTCTGGTATACCATGATATAAAAGACCACCTAAATAATTATGTCTTTCATAAATAGTAACATCATAACCATTTCGTCTTAGAAAAGCTGCACAGGTTAATCCAGATGGACCTCCTCCTACAATCGCAACTTTCTTATTCTTTAGAGGTAAACTACGACTAGTCCAATTATTCTTTAGAGCCATATCCCCAATAAAAGCTTCTATATCTCCAATTTTAACAGATTCATAAGAGACTCTTTTAACACACATTCTTTGACACTGTTTCTCATGTGGACAAATTCTTCCACAAACAGAAGGTAAAACTGTTGTCTCTAATAATAAATCATATGCTTCCTTATACTTACCTTCTAAAGCTAATTTTATAAAACCAGTTGTATCATTATTTAAAGGACATCCTACTTGACAAGGCTTAGTAACGCAAGAAAGACATTCTAAAGTTTTAGCCTTTATCTCTTCTTCATTCATGCTTCTTACCTCCCAACAAATAAGATTTATTTTGATAAGTAGTATGAAGTAACTCTTTCGCTTTAGGACTATTAGGATATTCTAAAAAGTCTTTATATATTTCTTTTATCTCAGGATTCTCATGACAAAATCTAACTTTTGACTTTTCATCTTCCTTATAGATACCATTCATTCTAGCAAGTTTAGTCTTATTAAGATTAAGTAAAGTACTTTTAGGTTGTCCTCCTCCGGCAATACAACCACCTAAACAGTTCATAACCTCTACAAAATGATAATTGACTTCTCCATTTCTTATCTTATCTAATAATATTTTAGCATTTTTCATTCCATTAAGAACTGCAACTTTAATCTCTAAATTATCTATCATAACAGAAGCTTCCTTAATACCTTCCATTCCTCTAACTTCATTAAACACTAATTCTTCTTTACTTAAATTCTTTCCCGTTAAATAGTAATAAGCAGTTCTAAGAGCAGCCTCCAACACTCCTCCACTATTTCCAAAGATTAACCCTGCACTACTACCTTTTCCTAAAGGAGAATCAAACTTACTATCATCTAAACTCTTTAAATCAATACCTTCTTCTTTTAAAAGTAAAGCTAACTCTCTAGTAGTTAAAACAAAATCAGTATCAGAAACACCTGATCTATTAACCTCATCTCTTTTAATCTCACTTTTCTTAGCAGTACAAGGAGCGATTACAACATTTAATATGTTTTCAGAATTAATATTTTTCTCGCCTGCAAAATAAGTCTTAATCATTGTAGATTGCATCGTAATAGGACTTTTACAACTAGATAAATTAGGTATAAACTCAGGATAAAATATTTCTGCATACTTTACCCAAGCAGGACAACACGATGTAAACATTGGTAGTGTTCCTTTATTTTTAATACGATTAACTAACTCCATTGCTTCTTCCATAATAGTTAAGTCAGCTCCAAAAGTAACATCAAAAACATAATCAAAACCTAATTTTCTTAAAGCTGTTACAACTCTTCCTTCTAAGTTCTCTCCTAAGTCTTCCCCAAACTCTTCACCTATTGCCACCCTAACAGCAGGAGCAATACTAACAGTCTTTACAATATCTTTATCTTTTAATAACGTCTTAAGTTTTAAATAATCAAACTTCTCATGAATACTTTCGGTAGGACACATATTAACACACTGCCCACAATTTATACAAATAGGTTCAATACTCTTATCTATCTCATACATCCTTGCCACAGTAACTTCATCACGACAAGTCTTAACACAATATCCACAAGATACACACTTACTCTTATCTTTTTCTATTGCATCATTATCTTTAGAATAAATTATTTCTAAATCTTCTTTCCTCATATAACAACTTCCTTAATCTCAAATTTTCATCTTACTTAATATCTCATTGCCATCTGAACTATCAGTAACAACACCCTTTAATTCCATCCCCATTAAATAACTTAATCTATTAGCTAGAAACTCAATAGAATTAACAGTATCAGAAGATGGAAGAGATCCTTGTGCAAACAAATATAATTTCTTACCTCTTAAAGCCTCTGCCTCAGGTAACATATAAAGTCTATCAATAAAAGTCTTTAACATACCAGAAACTGTATACCAATAAACAGGACTACCTATTACTAGAATATCATATTTATCTATTTCTTTTAATACCTCTTTCATCTCATCATCTTCAAATACTTGACCATATTGATATATTTTATAATCTGCCATTTGTAAAACATCATGTTCTTTATCCTTTAATAACTCTTCTCCTATTCTATAAGTATTACCATTCCTATTAGGACTACTATTCATAAATAAAATCTTTTCCATAAATCATTCCTCCTACAACCATAATACACCCGTGTCATACTCACAGGTCAACAAAAACTTTATATATTTAATCTTAAAAGAGCCCACTACTATTAACCCCCTTTGCATAATTTACAACTAGAGGTGTTATAATGTTAGATTCATTCAATAATTTATCACCAGTTTTACAAGCATTTATAGCCTGTCTCTTCACCTGGAGTATAACAGCTTTAGGAGCAAGTATTGTTTTCTTTTTTAAGAAAGTAAATAAAACTCTAATGGATGCTCTATTAGGTTTTGCAGCAGGAGTCATGATAGCAGCTAGCTTTTTTAGTTTAATATCCCCTGCAATCGAAATGGCAGAAGAATTAAAGATGAACAGTTGGTTAGTTATATCACTAGGTTTCTTGGGAGGTGGAGTATTACTTTTTATTGGTGATAAAGTCTATGATTATTTAGATGAAAAAAGAAAAGATACAACTAGTAGTAAAGCTAAGAGATGTTTTATGTTAATATCATCTATTACTTTACATAATATTCCCGAAGGAATGGCTGTAGGAGTAGCCTTTGGTTCTCTTACCTACTCCCTAACAGGCTCAACCCTTGCTAGTGCCCTAACCCTTGCCTTTGGTATAGGACTTCAAAACTTCCCTGAAGGTAGTGCCGTCTCTCTTCCTTTAAGACGCGAAGGATATACTAGAGGAAAAGCCTTCTTTTATGGACAACTGTCAGGAATAGTAGAACCTATCGCTGCTGTTATAGGAGCACTTCTAGTCTTAAAAATTCAACTAATATTACCATTCTTACTAGCATTCGCAGCAGGAGCCATGATCTATGTTGTTGTAGAAGAACTAATACCAGAAAGTCAAACAAATAAGAAAAAAGACCTCATGGCCTTATTTACAATTCTAGGATTTATGGTAATGATGACATTAGATGTTGCCCTAGGTTAAGAGTCACTTGACTCTTTTTATTTATTCTAAATAAAGTTTCTGACCTGCTTTTAACTCTATTGCATAAATATCATCACTCTTACAAGTAAATATAAGCTTAGGCTTAACTACTTCTATACTAGTATCACTATCAGTACTACTATTATCATCATCAACGCTTGTATCTGTATTAGTAGTATCACTATTATCTGAGTCATTTATATCAGTATCTGTAGGCTCTTCTATAACCGGTTCTTCTCCAACAGGAGTATCAGGAACAACAACTTCAGGTTCTATTTTTTTAAATGTATAACCATTACTATTTAAAACAGTAATACTATCATCTATCCACAAACATTCTGTAGGATTCTTCCCATTATTAATAGACCAGTAACCAGCACTGTTTAAATGCCAACCACTACCAGTAAACTTCCCCCTACCACATTCCATATGAACATGATTACCACTAGCATTACCTTTAGTACCTTCTTCATAAAATCTTTCTCCACGATTTATTGTTTTCCCCACAAAAAGATTAGATACATCATTATCATGAGCAAACATCATCGTCATATAATCTACTGTACCATCAGGATAAATTACTGGCTCACTACTCTCAAGCCATACTTCATTAGCATCCCCCACATATATTTTTCTAATAATACCCGTAAAAGGAGCAACAATAAAGTCTATACCACTATCACTCCCTGCATCATCAATCGCATAACTATCTTTATGGGTTCCCGTCATATATCCTTGTGTTATTCTCATATAAGGACTAGGATATAATGGTTTTTCCATCACTCATCATCACCTTTCGTATCAGTACTAATAATATTAGATTTCTTTACTGTAATATAGTCAGTATTAACCAATGATGAATAATCTTTAAGTTTACCTTCTAAAGATTTATAAATTGTATCAGCACCTATAAAACTAAAGAAAGATACCCATAGACTATTAGGAAAATCTACACTCGTAAAAGTAATACAAAAAAGTATACCCACTACAAAATTAACTACTAAATTATAAATAACTAAACAGCTAGAACACGGAAAATATTTCTTTGTTTTCTGAATAAAAGCACAGGTTATAACACTAAGAGCGATTGCAACAACTAACATTTGTTGTAATAGTGTTAAATTAATCATTTCTTTCACCTCTAAAATAGTCTATGAAAAACTAAAGGAAAAGAAACATTGAAAGCCTAGATTCCTAAAAGCATATTGATAAGTCCTAAAACTAATATATGTAATGGATAATATAAATAGAAAAACATCTTACATTTCTTACCAAGTTCCTTATTATAAAAACAAATTAAGATTAAAGAGAATAATGAAAAATATTGCATAGGCTCTCCAAGTATTAATGTTGAT
>CALVUV010000031.1 GCA_944363685.1 uncultured Bacilli bacterium | reverse complement strand
AATATAAACAGCAGGAGGAATTTCTTCAGACCATTTAGTATGAACACAAGCATTAAGCCATGCCTCTCTAAAAGAACCAAAATCAAAATATTTTTCTTCTATTCTTTGTATTCCACCAAGTTTTACTTTAGTTTCATTAATGCTTTCCATATATTTCAAAACATTATTAACAGAGAGTAACAAACATTTACCACCATAATCAGTTCTTTTTAACATAACTGATTTATCAGTTCCTGCAAATGTAACAACTTTAATAGACAAATCATTAGAATCCGCTAATAACTCTGCCATTAAATTATATTTATTATCATCTGTTTTTAACCCTAAATTATCTTCAAATTTATTATTATTTATTTTAATATCATTAGATATATATAATGCTTTAAGCATTTTAAATGTTAAATCTTGATTAGATGCAGCTCTCTTTACTATATAATTAGGTTCACCATCTTTATTTATTAATGCTTTAAGCATCTCTGGAGATAACTGTTTATCTTCATCAAATGACCTACTATAATATCTACCAAAAGCAGAATATGGAACATTATCACCCTTAGCATATACTTTAATAATTTTTTTATCTTCTATTAATTCTAATGATATATGGAGAATAATTTGAGGTTTTATTCCCTCAGAAATTTTTCTTGAAACATCTCTTAAAGTATTTTCATTCAGATCTTTTTGACCAATAACATCACCATTATTTTTCACTCCAAAATACACTATTCCTTCATTGTGTTTATTAAGCATAGCAGATAATGATATAACACCTTCAATAAGCTCACTTGTGCTTTTTTTAAATTCCATTTTTTCTGATTCAATACCTAAATTCATATTTTACCCTCCATTTTATAGTCTACTTTATTGTATACTTTATAGTCTACTTTATTGTATATTCATTTCTATATTTTGTCAATTAATTATTAGGTTCAAAACAAAAGATTAGATAAAAACCTAACCTTTTTTATGTAATGTTACAAAAGTCAATACTCTTATATTAAATTAGTCAATATACTCGTGTTAAACTATTCGCTACTATCGTGTTAAAGTAGTCAGACCGTTATCTCTTTCTTCCCATTATACCAAGCATCCACAATAATAGGAGTAACTATTTCATCTATAACTTTATCCACTCTTCTCGCCCCAAATTTCTCATAATTACTTTCTTTAATAACTTTATCCACAATTTCTCTTGATATCTTTATCTTTAAATCTTTCTTTTTAAATCCTTCTATTAACACATTTAATCTCTTTTCCACAATTTTGTGAATAACATCATTACTTATATCATTAAAGTAATAAATCTTTCCAATTCTATTAACAAATTCTACTCCTAAAAATTCCTCTATATCTATATTATTATTACTTTCCGTAAATCCAATAGAGTCTTTAGAAAAACCTAAATTAGTAGTCATAAAAAGAAACACATTATCAAATCTAACCTTTCTACCCCTAGAGTCAGTTAATACTCCTTCATCAAGAACTTGTAAAAATAATTTCATAACTTCACTACTAGCTTTCTCAATCTCATCTAAAAGTATAACTGAATGAGGATGCATTCTAATCGTATCAAGAACAGTTAAATGATTATCAAAACCAACATAACCAGGAGGAGAACCAATAATCTTACTAACAGTATGAGCTTCTTTATATTCACTCATATCAAGTCTAATGAAGTTAGAATCACCATATAAAAGACTAGCAAATTCTTTAACTAATAAAGTTTTACCAACCCCCGTTCTGCCACAAAATAAAAATGATTCTATATGAGGCTTATCTTGAAAACCTAATCTTATTTTCTTAACTCTTTTTACTAAATCAGTAATTATATCATCTTGTCCTAAAACAACTTTTTTTAAATCTCTCTCTAGATTATTAATAATCTTTCTACTACTCTTATTAATCTCATAAACAGGTATCTTAGTCTTTAAATATATAACATCTGCAACCATTTCTTTAGTAATTTTTTTAGGCTTTCTTTTAGAAATTATTTTAAGTTCCAAATCATTTTTCTTACTAAGTAATTCTTTCTCTTTTTCTTTATAAGTAGAAGCTAAATCAAAGTCTTGTTTTATAATCGCCTTCTTCTTATTACTAATGACTTCTCCTAATTCTAAATTAATTTTTGATAAAACAGTATCATTCTTACTTTCTAACAATGATGCTTTAGTACAAACTTCATCTAATATATCAATAGACTTATCAGGTTGATAATATTCATATATATAAGTATCTGTTAAATCCACTATTAAATCTATAACATCATCACTAATACTAACAAAATGATATGCTTCATAAAGAGGTTTTAACTTCTTAAGTATTTCTTTAGTCTTCCCTTTAGCAGGTTCTTCTATCATAATAATTTGAAATCTTCTATTCAAAGCTTTATCCTTTTCTATAAAAGTATGATATTCATAAGTTGTAGTCGCTCCAATTAATTGTATCTTTCCCCTTGCTAAAGCTGGTTTAACAATATTAGAAGCATCAATTGCCCCTTCAGCACCTCCAGCCCCTACAATAGTATGAATCTCATCTATAAAAATAATTATATCGTCATTCTCTTCAAGTTCTTTTAATATTTTAGAAACTCTCTCCTCAAATTCACCTCTATATTTAGTTCCTGCTACTAAATTAGCCATAGGTAAAGAAATAATAGTTTTACCTTTAAGAGCCTTAGGTACATTATCATTAACAATTCTTCTAGCAAGTTCTTCAACTATAGCAGTTTTCCCAACACCAGCTTCTCCAATTAATAAAGGATTATTCTTACCTCTTCTACAAAGTATCTCAATTAAAGCTTTAATCTCATCATCTCTACCTATAACAGGATCTACTTCATTACTTATAATCTTTTTATTTAAATTAACACCAAACTCTTCTACTAATAATTTTTTATGTAATATTTTTTTATTACTCTTAATATCACTAGAAATAGCATTATAAACTTCATCAACATCTATATTAAGACCAATTAAAAGTCTAATCGCAACCCCTTCCCCTTCTTCTAAAATAGCAAGAAAAAGTTCATTAACACTAACTTCAACTTCACCTTTTTCCTTACTATTTATAGAAGCAGTTTCTATTACTCTTTTTAATAAAGGTGTATATAAAAACCATTCATTCGCCGTTTTCCCTACTCCAACCACCTTAATTAACTCTTTCTTAAACATCTCATAAGTTATGTTGTAACTTGCTAAAGTCTTAGTAATATCTAAATCCTTCTCTCTAAGTATAGCCAAAAACAAATGCTCACTACCTACATAAGGATGTCTTAAATTATTCATTTCTTGCTTTGCATATATTAAAGCCTTTTGAGCTTCTTCACTAAATCTTGAAAACATCTAATTCCTCCAATCTAATTATATTTTAAGGATAATTAGACTTAACAATCAAGAAATAAAAGCCCCAAAAAAATGACAAAAAAAAGTCCTCCGAAGAGGACAATAATATTAAATAATTAATAATAAAATTGTAAAAGTAATAAATGCAACTACAAGTAAAGCAACTAATAATTTCCAAATATACTTTAACCAACTTCCATATGGAACTTTAGTATAAGCAAGAGTAACCATAAGTGGAATACTTGTAGGAGCTACAAGTGTAACAATACCATATATAGCTTGGAATATTACAGCAACTAATTGATAATTATTAGTATCTGTAACAACACTTACGAAATATGGTAATACACTATAAAATGCATATAATGGATCTCCATTAAAGATACTAGAAAGTAAAACAACTAATCCAGTAGTGAAAATATTAAATCCTTTAGTTAATCCTAAAATAAATTTATAAATAACTAATTGATATGGATCATATGTTGTAAGAACTAAGCAAGTATAAATTAATATTACTATTAAAGCTGGTAATAAAGCTTTTTTAGCGCCTTTTGCAAATCCATCAAATACATCATCCCATTTAATCTTATAAACAAACTTTAGAATAATAATTGCAAGTAACATTATAGTTATTAACTCTAGTAGACTCCAATTACCAAAAGCTTGAACTGCACCAAGTATCTTACTGAATATTGGGAAACCAAATAATTCAAACTCAGTAACAGAAGTAGTAACATCATCAAATAAACTAATACTAAATGCTGTATTCCAAGAAATAAATCCTAAAATAGTAACTAAAAGTATTAAATCTAAAATTACAACTAAAGGCCATACCTTCTTTTTATCTTTAGACTTAACAGCTTCTGGAATAAAATCATCCTTATCTTCACATTTTTTAGTACTATTTTTCTTACCAAATTTAAATACACTAAAGGCAAGTAAAACAATACCTAAAACTAAAAGTATAACTTTAGCCCAAATTAAATCTGTAATTTCTACTGATAAATATTGTTGTAGCACTTGAGTTGTATTATAAGAAAATGTTGTTCCCATTAAACCAACTGCCACACTACCTGCAGTAACAGCAACAGCAGCAAGTTTATTATATCCCATCATAAGTACTAGAGAAATAACAAATGGGAATAACATAATCAATGCTAATTGTAATCCTGCAAATGAAGTTAAAATAGCAAATAAAGCCATAATAACAATTAAACATACCGCTTCTTTACCTTTAAACTTTTTACAAAGACTATCAAGCATTATTCTATAAGCTCCAGTTTTATATAAAACTCCATAGAACCCACCAACTACTATAATAAACAAAGCAACATAACCAAAGTATCCTAAAACTGTTGATTGATAAGATAAAAGATCAAATAAACCAACTTGATATCTACCAACTTCAGTATACTCAGTTTGATAAGTAGCACAAGGTAAAATCCAAGTTAATAGAGCAAATACTAATAATGTAATTCCTACAACTTTTAATGCATTATGCTTTTTCATAATCTTCTCTCCTTCCAACTATAATTATACGAAGAATTCCTTTAGTTTACAAGCTTTTACAAAACTTTTTAATGAAATTTTTGTGAATACTTTAAAAAAGCTCTAAATAACTTTCTAGAATATCTACTCTTATCTAATATAGATTCAGGGTGCCATTGCACTCCAATAATAAATTTTTTATCCTTAAGTTCAACCCCTTCTATTAATCCATCACTACTTCTAGCACTAATATAAAGATTATCACTTAAAGAAACATGATAACTATGTCTAGAATTAACTGTAATTTTTTTCTTACCAATAATAGAATAAAGCTTACTATTCTTATTAATAACAACTGAATGAACAAAAGTCTTACTAGGTTCTAAATGATTAATAACAGAATTATTTTTAACTGTATTATCATAACCAACTCTCTTTTCTCCACTTAATACTTTACTTAGCACTTGCATTCCAAGACATATTGCTAGTAAAGGTTTATCTTCTCTAATAGCATATTCTACAACTATTTCATCTAATTGATACCAAGTATCTCCTCCAGGTAAAATAAAACCATCGCACAAACAAAGAACTCTCTCTAAATCTTCAATTTCTTCTTTACTATAAAAAGGTTTTAAAGAAGGATTCTTAAATTTCATATCAATCTTATCGCCAGGTAAAATTAATAAAGGAATACCACCCATTTTAGTAATAGCAGTTCTAACTTCTTCAACACAAATAATATTAGACTCTTCACTATATAATCTTCCTACAATACCAATAATTGGTTTAATCTTAATCACCTCAAAATAAAATATGAAAAAAAGATAAGAATATTTAACTCTTATCTTAAAACTTTTACATTTTCTTTAATTTTTTCTAAATCAAAATTATATTTATCTTCATCTAAAACAAATGGTAAAAACTCTTCTATATTAGGAATATTTTCCAAATCAAAACTAAACATAGCACTAGTAGCATTATTTATTAAATTTACAAATGTCGTTTCACCAAATAATAAAGGTACTCTAGATATATCTAAAACAGAACTATATTTAAGCACTCTTTCAATATCTAAATTATAAAATAAACCTAAATAACAAAGTAAAGCTTTATATAAATCAACTTTAACACTACCACTAAAAGTATTACCATCACTATTACCAAGTCTATACTTAGGAGAATAACTAGAACCTCCAAAATAATCTATTTCGTCAAAGTCAATTAAATGTCCACCACTTTTATCAATCAAAAGATTATCAATATGTATATCATTAAAACACATATTATAACTATGTAATGTAGTTAACTGTTTATCTATAGCAATACAAGCTTTACTCTTTTCTCTAATAGAAAACTCATTACCTTTAGAAAAAGGAACTGCATCTTTAAATTCTTTAACAACAATCCCTTGATAATGATTATCAATAAAAAATTCATCAATTAATTCTCCACTACCTTCAATATATGGAAAACATAATAGATAATCAAATTTACTCTTTACATCATAATCCAAATAATAATATTTTTTTAATAGATTATCTCCTTTTCTTCTAAATTCTGCAGTCCTACTAACATAAACTAACTCTAAAGAATCATATTCTTCTTTCGTTAAATTCATACCTATCCTCATAATTAACACTATTTATCAAGAGGTTTCATTGTAGGGAATAGAATTACATCACGAATACTATCTTGTTCTGTAAAGAACATCACAAGTCTATCTATACCATAACCAATACCACCAGCAGGAGGCATACCATACTCTAAAGCTTCAACAAAGTCCATATCAATGTCATTCGCTTCATCATTACCTAAATCTTTTTCTTTTAATTGATCTTCAAATCTTTCTAACTGATCAATTGGATCATTAAGTTCAGTATAAGCATTTGCAAACTCTCTTCCACCAATAAAAAGCTCAAATCTATCAACAAATCTAGAATCTTCTTTACTTCTCTTAGTAAGTGGAGAAATCTCTACAGGATGCCCATATAAGAAAGTAGGTTGAATTAAAGTTTCTTCTACATATTTTTCAAAGAATAAATTAATAATATGTCCAACAGAATGTTCATGTTCTTGAACCTCTATTTTATGCTCTTTAGCAAGTTCTAAGGCCTCTTCAACTGTCATTTCCTTCTTAAAATCTATACCTGTCTTTTCCTTAATTGCATCAACCATACTAATTCTCTTCCAAGGACCTTTTAAACAAATATCATAATCATACCAACGATAATCCATTTTACCAATAACATTCTCTGCAATATTAACAAACATCGCTTCAGTTAAATCCATCATTCCCTCTAAATCAGAATAAGCCTGATAAAGTTCCATAAGAGTAAATTCTGGATTATGTTTAGGATCCATTCCTTCATTTCTAAAAACACGACCTATCTCATAAACAGATTCCATTCCTCCAACTAAAAGTCTTTTTAAAGGTAATTCTAAGGCAATTCTTAGGTACATATCTAAATCTTGACTATTATGATGCGTAATAAAAGGTTTAGCAGCAGCACCTGTTAATAATGTTGATAAAACAGGTGTTTCTACTTCAACAAATCCCTTATTATCTAAAAAGTTTTGAATAGAACGAATTATTTTTGGTCTTAAGAAAGCAACACGTTTAGATTCATCATTCATAATTAAATCAACATAACGTCTTCTATATCTCTCTTCAATATCAGTAAGCCCATGAAACTTCTCAGGTAATGGTCTTAATGCTTTAACTAAAGGAGTATACTCTAAACACTTAATAGTAACTTCTCCCGTCTTAGTCTTCATAACTTTACCATAAACTCCAACAATATCTCCAATATCAGCAGTCTTAAATAAAGTATAAATATCTTCTCCTACATCATTAATAGAAATATAAACTTGAATAGATCCAGTTTTATCTTTAATAGAGAAAAAAGATGCTTTACCCATTTTCCTAATAAACATAATTCTACCAGCAACTCTAACTGTATCATCCATATTATCAAAAGCATCATGATCTACATCTTTATACTTTTCTTTTACATCATTAGCAAAAGCATCTCTATCATAACGACTACCAAAAGGATCATACCCTAACTTTCTTAAATCCTCAGCTTTTTCTCTTCTAACTAATTCTTGTTCACTTAATTTCCTACTTGACATAATACATCCTCCTTCACTGTATCAGCTTGAACTACTTCAGTTTTAGCAACTTTATCATGTAATCCTTGTGCATTCTTTGTAAATGCTATCATTATTAAACTAATAATAAGTACTAAATATTGAATACTACTAAGTAAACTACTAGTACTCAAATATAAATCTTTACTTAAGAAAAGCACTAAAGCAATTGTAACAATATTAACTAAAATACTATTATTAATCATACTTCTAATAAGTAAATCATTCATAGAAAGTTCTTTATCATTAGTTTTCTTAATTCTAATTTTCATTAACTTCTTACCAAAAGTCTGCCCATTATTATAACATGGATAAACAACATAGTAAAGTAAACTTATAACAACAGCAAATATAGAAATAATAACAGTCTGCCTAGAAATATCATATCCTAAGTCTATCATCTGATTAACATATTCCTCCATAGAAACACTACCATCAACATAACCTTCTAAAACTCGATCTTGTTCTGCATAAAGTTTAGTTGTAGTATCATTAACCGGAACAAATATTGTAATAAGTGAAGTTATCATACTAAGAAGTACTAAATCTATTAAAAAAGCAAATATTCTCTGACTAAACATCGCTTTAATATCAGGACTTTTTTTAGATTTATTTTCTTCTTTTAACCTTTCTTCTTCATCTTTAATTTTATCATAAACATTTTTCTTCTTCATAAACTTCCTCCTTAAACTCTTCTAATACTTGTAGTATATCATATATTTTAGTCATTTTATAAATTTTATTTTTAATCTCATTACTACCCTTAACTCCTTTTAAATACCACCCTACATGACTTCTTATCTCTAAAACAGCTTGTTTCTCACTTTTTAAATCTGCTAACATTTTTAAATGTTTTATACACATATCTATTTTATCTATAGTACCTGGAAGAGTATAAGGTTTACCTTCTAAAAATAAAACTGTATTTCTAATAAGCCAAGGATTACCTAAAGCAGCTCTACCTATCATTACAGCATCACATCCGGTATAATCCAACATCTCTTTAGCTTTATCAGGACTAGTAACATCCCCATTACCAATTACTGGAATTTTAACACTATTTTTGACATCACGAATTATATTCCAATCTGCTTTACCAGAATAACCTTGGCTTCTAGTTCTACCATGTATACAGATAGCACTAGCACCTGCTTCTTCACACACTTTAGCAATCTCAACTGCATTTATATGATTAGCATCCCATCCACTACGAATTTTAACGGTAACAGGACATTTAACAGCATTTACAACAGCACTAACTATTTCTTTTACTTTAGATGGATCTTTAAGTAAAGCACTACCAGCTTGCGCTCTCAAAGCCACTTTAGGAACAGGACACCCCATATTAATATCAATAATATCAGGTTTCATGTTCTCTTCTATATATTTAGCAGCTTCAACAAAACTATCTACATCACTACCAAATATCTGTTGCGTAATAGGACGTTCAACATCTTCCATATAAAGCATATCAATAGTCTTTTTATTATCATAACATATCGCTTTATCACTAACCATTTCAGCATAGATAAGACCACAGCCCATCTCTTTAACAATTTTACGATATGCACTATTACAAATACCAGCCATAGGAGCAAGAACAACTCTATTTTCTATTTCTACATTACCTATTTTCCACATAAAATCACCTAACACTTGAAAAATATAAACTTTTATGTTACTATGAATATGTAAAAGAAATTTACATAAACTATTAAGGGAACATTCAACATTGCCTTGTTGAATGCCTACCCCAAAATATTATTGTAGGAAGACATTTAATTCATTAGATGAATTAAGTGTCATTTTTTTATTACTATTATCAATATGATAACTAGAGATAAAATGATAGAAATATGCTTAAGTACTTTTAATACAAAGATACGTTTATTCATATCTATCAAACCTCCTCTCCAAAGATTAGAGGTAGACACTCAACTGTTGAAGTTCCCTTAAGCATATTATATACTAAAGACAATCTTGATACAAGTATTTTCTCAAATTAGATACTTTTATTTTTTAACACTATTACGATATAAAGTTAATACTTTTGAACTATACTCTATATTTTCCTTTGCTTCCTTCATAACAGGTAAATCCAAAACTTCCACAGAACAGTTATATTCATTTTTAAATTCTAAATCAAAAAGATAAAATGGTGTTTCTCTACTAACTATATTATCTAAAGCAATACCTTTATAATTACCTTGTTCTAAAAGATGCAATCCTACCAAATCTTTATTATGCAAAACTAATAAGTTAGGAAATCTATACCAATCAATATCATCAGTATGAGAATAAACACTTTCATAATTACCAAGTGGTAACAATGCATATGGACTAAATGCATCTAATTTAGCATTAGTCTTATTCACCTGTGTTACATTAAAGTCTAGACATTCACTATTATAATATTTTCTTAATAGATTATCTCTAACTTTTTTTTGATATTCAGTTTCACTACTACTAGTTATTAAATTAGCACGCAAATCTTTATTTTTACATTTTAATCTCCACTCATATATTGCCCTGCCATTTAACAAACAGTCAATTAAATCTTTATTAACAGTTTCTAAATCATAGAACCTTCTTCTTAAATGTTCTTCTTTATATTTTTTTACTTCTTCTTTTATTGCTTCTAATTCATAAACTAATATTTTCTTTCTATCTTCACTAAATTCATATAATTCCATTATCTATTTCCTCCAACTTTTTTATCTTCTTTTAACAAATCTCTAATCTCTTCAAGTAACACTACTTGTTCATCTTTTTTCTTTTCTTCCTTCTTATGTTCTATTCCCAACTTCTTATCTGCTCTATCCCTAATATTAGTAACTATCTTAACCATTACAAAGATACAAATAGCAATTATTAAAAAGTCTACGATACTCTGTATAAAAGAACCATACATAATAGAAGCATCACCTATCTTAATAGATAACCCACT
>CALVUV010000030.1 GCA_944363685.1 uncultured Bacilli bacterium | reverse complement strand
AAAAAATATCTTCGTCGTGAAAGAGTCTATGGTAAAATCAGTAGAAGTTTCTACTTAGGTGATGTTAATGAAGATGCTATTGAAGCGAAATTTGATAATGGTACATTAACTATTTCTATTCCAAAAATTGATGAAAACAAAAATAAAAAACTTATTGATATAAAATAAGAGAAGGCCAAATTATTGGTCTTCTTTTATGTCAAAAAAATATATAAATAAAGTATTTAAAATAATACCTAATATTACTAAATCTATAATAATAAAATTAGTCTTAAAGTAATCATAATTTAGTGTATACATTAAACTATTAGCTCTATAATCTGTATATAATTTTATTACTATAATACCCAAATAAATTGTTAATGCAGTAGATATCAAATTATAACTAACTAATTCTTTATAAATAGGTTTCCTTGTTAAAACAGTAAAAATATTTATTAAAATAAATAACCCACACATAACAAGAAAAGATATACCAAACACTCCACAATTAAAAATTATTTCTAGTAATAAAGAGATAAATACAACAAAAAATATCAAAGATATTATTCTTAAATAGTAAGTTATCTTTTCAAGCATTTTGTAAACCTCTATCTAATCCATCTGCTATTTCCGTCTTAAATTCTTCCTTAAATCTAGGAAGTTCTTTTTTTATAACATCAGGATAAACATTCTTAGTATTCATAATAGCTTTCTCTATATCAAAAATATTTACTTCATGTCTATTATTATAAATAGCATAAGAAAAAGCTTGTTGTAATATAGTTAGAGTAACATCAGGATATCTTGATCCTATTTCATATATTCTTCTATATTCACTAGTTAAGTCAGTAAGAAAAGCCATTATCTTCTCTTTAACATATGGATCATACATTAACTTAGCCCCAGTCTTTTTCTCTATTTTAGGAAGTGTTCCCATACAAATAGCAATAGTCTGTTCTCTAGTAGGTTCTTCTACTTCTACTTTTTGAAAACGTCTAACAAAAGCTTTATCTCTTAGTATATAAGTTTCATATTCCTCTGTAGTAGTTGCACCTATTACTTTAATGTCACCTCTATCAAGTCCAGGTTTAAACATATTAGCAAAGTCTAAAGCTTCACCTTTACTACCCATTAAAGTATGAATTTCATCTATAAATAAAATTAAATTAGAATAACTCTTTAACTCATCTAAAAGTATTTGAATCTTACTTTCTCCTGTATCTGGATCAACACCTAGTAAAGCAGAAGTATTAACTTTAATAATTTGATAATTCTTCAAAAGCTCAGGAACATTACCAATCTTAATACGATAAGCAAGCCCTTCTACAATAGCAGTTTTACCTACACCAGGTTTACCTGTTAAAATAGCAGATTTCTCTGGTGTTAATAATATTAAAACTAATTGTTTAATTTCTTCTTCTCTACCAATAGCAGGATTAGTAATATATTCTTTCTCTGTAAAATTCTCACCATAACTTTTTAAAATACTTACTTTACTTTTTCTAATTAATTCATCATTCATAATATCAATCCTTTACTACTTAAGTATACCATAAATATTAAATTATTTATACCCTATATCATAATTACTAGGACCCATAATACATTTACCATCTAAATTAAATCTAGAACCATGACAAGGACAATCCCAAGTCTTCTCTACCTCATTAAAAATTAATCCACACCCTAAATGAGGACATTTATTATATATAATATGTTCAATACTCTTTTCATCTTTATATATAGCAACACTTTTACCATTTAATTTTGTAAATTTAGGATTATCTTCATAAAAAGATTTATTTTTATTTACTTTACTACTTATAAAACTATAAGCACTACTAAAAATATTTATTGGATAATTAATAAATTTCTGTTTACTAAAGCATCTCTTAGGATTAAATAACTCTTTATAAATATTAGTTTTATGATTAATTAAATCTTTAATAAGAGTACTTGCTACTACACTATTAGTATTACCCCAAGTATTATATCCAGTAGCAATTATCATATTTCTATCTATAAAACCTATTAAAGGTAAATGATCTAATGTAATTAAATCATAATTACTCCAAAGATAATTATAATTATTTATATTTGTATTATCCATAAACTCTTTAACAATTTTCTTATTATTAAAAGAAAAAGATAAATTATGAGAAGCAGATACTATTAATAAATAATTATTATAATATCTAATAGACTTTAAAGGTTTCTCTATATTAATAGCATTAAAATCAAAAGATTTATCTTTTTTTATACAACCTAAGAAAGACTTCTCTAAATATACTTTTAAAGGCATTAAATATGGAAATAAAAAGTAAGGATAATGCAAAGCTAAAACTATATATTTAGTAGTAATAACATTATTCTCAGTATAACATTTATAATAATTATCATACTTCTCTATTCTAATTATTTTAGTATTCTCATAGACTTTATGATCATCATTAATAGATTTCTTTACTATTTCTTTTATATATTTTAAAGGATGAAAAATATAAGTATTATTAACATAAAAACCAGTTTCTACTCTCATTCCATTAGGTAGTTTTTTAAAAGATGTAGTTTTTTCTCCAAAAGATGAAAGTATTTCTTTTTCTTTATCTATCCTATCTATATTATTAGAATTTATTGTATATAAATAAGATTTACTATTCTTAAAATCACAATCTATATTCTCTTTATTTATAATATCACTAATAACATCAATCGCTTCTTTTTGACTACGATAATATAGATATGCCTTATCATTTAATTTAGTATAAATATCTTCTTGTAAAAATGTTAATTTTGCACTACTTCTACTAGAAGCACCACTACCTAAAAAGTTCTTTTCTACTAAAGCTATTTTTCTTTTATCGTCTTTAAATTGATAAAAGGTATTACATCCTGTAACACCTCCACCAATTATTAAAATATCAACATCTATATCTTTATCTAATGCATCATACATATCTTCATTATTAACAGTATCTTGCCAAATAGAAATATTTTTCATAGTATCACCATTAATAGTATGGACAAAAACTAATCATATATACTATCTCTATCAAAACTTACTATTTCTGAAGTATTAGCATTTATCTTATAGTCATATTCATAATCACCATAAGTAAAATCGATTTCATAAACAAGAACACCATTATCATACTCTTGCTCTGTTCTTAAAAATTGTACAACATCCTCAGTTAAATTAGCATTAGTAAGTGCAATAGTCTTCGCTTCTTCAACAGTTATACTAGCGGTAGCTGTATTATTTCCATTATTAGTAGAATCATTAGTATTAGAATTATTACTATTATTATCATTTATACTATTATTAACATTAAAATCAGTATAAATAATCTTTCCATCTTTAGCATCTATCTTATATTCATAGTCTTTGTTTTGATAATATACTTCTACTTCGTATACACTTTTATCCATTTCAAAATCAATACTCTCAAAGTACAAGTCACTACTACTTACACTCATATTATCAGAAACAATATCTTTTACTTCGTTTTCACTAATAAATGCAGTTTTAAAATAAATTAAGATAAGTAAAGCAATTACAACAAGAATACCTACTACAATAATAATTATTTTTCCATATTTTTTCATAATATCTATCCTTTCTATACTTAAATTTTATCATTACATTTTATTTAAGTAAAGATGAATTTAGAAGAAAAGAAGAACCTATAATTGTTCTTCTAATAACTTAAGCTTAGCTTCTTCTTCTTTTAATTTCTCTCTATCAAGATCAACTATATTCTTAGGTGCTTTATTAACATAATTCTCATTACTAAGTAACTTTTTACGTCTTTCGATAGACTCTTTTAACTTTTTAATATCTACTTCTAATTCTTCTTTATTAACTTCATTTTTAAAGAAATAAGTAATATCAATCAAACTAGATTTATAATTAATAGATTGATAATCTTCCAAAGTCTCTTTAACAACAATATCATCAGTAATCTTTAACTGTGATTTATAAATATATTCTAAATCACTATTAGTACTAAACATCACTAAATCACTCTTCTTAATATCATTAGTGGCTTTTAAATTTCTTATCTCTCTTAAATCAACTATAACTTTAGATATTTCTTCCATTTCCTCATTAAATACAGTCTCACTATCATACTTAGGATAAGTACTAATTACAATAGACTCACTATCTTTAAATGGTAACATAGAATAAATTTCTTCTGTTACATAAGGCATAAATGGATGAAGTAATTTAAGAATTGTTGTTAAAACATCAAGTAATACAGCTTTCGTTGTATCATTCATATTCGCTTTACTTAACTCAATATAATTATCACAAAAGTCTTCCCAAATAAACTTATATAACATATTACCAACATTATGAAAGTCATAACTATCCATATTTTTAATAACATCTTTGATTAAGTTATTTTTTAAAGTTAAGATCCATTTATCTGCTTTACTTAAATTTTGATAATCGTATCCTGATGTCTTCATATCTTCAAGATTCATTAAAACATAACGAGATGCATTCCATAACTTATTAATAAAATTCCAAGTAGATTTTATCTTTTCTTCATCATATCTTAAATCCGTTCCAGGAGCACTATTAGTAGTTAAGAAAAATCTTAAACTATCTGCACCATACTTATCTATAACATCCATAGGATCTACTCCATTACCTAAAGACTTACTCATCTTACGTCCTTCTTTATCACGAATTAGACCATGGATAAGACAATCTTTAAATGGACGTTTATTAGTAAATTCTAATCCTTGGAAAGTCATACGATTAACCCAGAATGGAATAATATCATAACCAGTTACTAAAACATTATTAGGATAATATCTCTTTAATAACTCAGTCTCCTCAGGCCAACCTAATACAGAAAATGGCCATAATGCAGATGAAAACCAAGTATCTAGAACATCTTCATCTTGAACCCAACCATCACCATCAGGTGCATCCATTCCAACATAAACTTCATCACCTTTATACCAAGCAGGTATTCTATGACCCCACCATAATTGTCTAGAAATACACCAGTCATAAGTAATTTCCATCCAGTGATTCATTGTTTTTTCATAACGTTCTGGAACAAAGTTTACTTTAGTATCTTTATTCTTTTGATTTTCAAGTACTCTATCTGCAAGAGGTCTCATCTTAACAAACCATTGTTTAGATAAAGTAGGTTCAACTACAGCATCACTTCTCTCACTATGTCCAACATTATGAGTCATTTCTTCTACTTTTATTAGTAAGTCTTGTTTCTTTAAATCTTCTACTAATTTTCCTCTACACTCTTCTCTAGATAATCCCTCATAACCAGGAGCATTCTCATTCATAGTAGCATCAAGATTCATAACAACAACACGAGGTAAATCATGTCTTAAACCTACTTCATAGTCATTAGGATCATGGGCAGGAGTTATCTTTACACACCCCGTTCCAAACTCTGGATCAGCATGATAATCTCCTACTATAGGTATTTCTTTATTAACAATAGGAAGAATTACTGTCTTACCAATTAAATGTTTATATCTATCATCACTTGGATTAACAGCAACTGCAGTATCACCAAATAAAGTCTCAGGACGAGTTGTTGCAATATCTAAGTATTCATCTGTACCTTTAATAAAGTATTTAATATGATAAAAAGCACCCTTATCTTCTTTATAAATAACCTCTTCATTAGATAAAGCAGTCATTTGAACTGGATCCCAGTTAATAATTCTCTCTCCTCTATAAATTAATCCTTTTTCATATAGTTTAACAAATACATATCTAACCGCTTCACTAAGTCCTTCATCTAAAGTAAATCTTTCTTTAGTATAATCAAGACTAAGTCCTAGTTTAGCCCATTGTTCGTGAATAGTAGTAGCATATTCATCTTTCCAACTCCAAGCATGTTCTAACCATTCATCACGGCTTATACCTCTAGGATTAATTCCCATTTCTCTAAGTCTTTTGTCAACTTTCGCTTGGGTTGCAATACCAGCATGATCCATTCCTGGAACCCATAAAGCATCATAACCACTCATTCTCTTATATCTAATAATAATATCCTGAAGAGTTGTATCCCAAGCATGACCTAAATGTAATCTACCAGTAACATTAGGTGGTGGTATTACAATACAAAAAGGCTCTCTACTTTTATCTTTATCACCCTTAAAGTAACCTTTATTTACCCAACTATTATACTTATCTTTCTCTACTTCTTTATGATTATATTTCTTATCTAACATAACCTTTCTCCTCCTTTATTTTTCTATAATTTAGATATCTTTTATTTAACTCAACTACCTCTTTATCTAAATCCTCTATCTTTTCTTCTTTAATTTCTCCATCTACTACACTATAATTATTAAAGCCAAGATATTCATAATCCTTAAAACTGTCTAAATTAGTATCTAACCATCTTTTCTGATTAGTTGTTAAGAGTTCTGGTATATAAAACACTGCTATGTTCATAAAATCCCAACTAGTTTTAACAACCATATGTCCATCTTCAGCAAGAAGAACCGGAGCTATATTACTATCATCATCACTAAATGAATATGAAAGATTGTTTACATCAACAAATTCTTTTATATATTTTAAATGTCTCTCTCCTGTTTTTAAGATTCTAAAGAAAACACCACTGTTTAAAATATCTTCATTTGGAATAATATATAATCTATTCTTAATAATAACACCTCCCTAAAATAAAAAATAACTATAACTTAAGGGCATAGATAACCTACACTGTACCACCTTAATTTATAGTTATTAAACTATCTTATTATTGATAACGGACTCATACCGTGGTAACTTACTACTATTTCAGAAACCCTGCTCTATCCACTACCTTCCATATATCATATTGTTAATTTCCACCAACCATTAACTCTCTATTAATACTTTATATGTACTCCTTGAATATCAATCGCATTTAAGTGTATTATACGCTATATTTATTTAATTATCAATAAATTTTTCAAAAAAAGAATATAGGGATAGTCCAAGAACTTTATTCTAAGTCAATGAACATCTATATTATGTATTCGAGTATAACTCAGGAATTAAGCTTGTTTCCATTCAAACTTCCTCCATTTGCAAGCCTTAGCCAACAAAAACACGGTAACACTAGATTAATTCTAGCCTTAGTAGGAATCTGGACGCACGGCGGAGATAAATCAAAACAAAAAAGAGTGAAGGAACTAAATCATCTACACGAAAGAAAGGAAGAGAAATCGGCCGGCGATGTATCGTCTTAAAAAATAATCCCAAAACACACCCTAAAAAAACGCCACGTCACTTACAGTTTAACCCCTATACTTAGATTTTACTACATAAAATCCATTATATCAATATTTTTGACATGGTGTTTTTATATTGTGCTTAAATAATTTTTTATAGTCTTATTTCTAACTTTAATAGATTCATCCCATCTTCTTATCTCAAATATTCTTATAGATAAAGAATGCTTTATACCTATTTTTCTTAACTCTTCTTTAAAAAATATCTTTTTTATATTTTCTAATATAAGAAAACTATTATCAATAGAGCAATCATAAAGTAATTATTTCTATATCATCAAGAGTCCGATTAATGATACTATCAAGACAAATAGAAACATACTCTTCTTCATTATAAACAGAAACTATTATACTTACTTTAGACAAAGTTATCCCTACTTTACATTTATTTTATAACTCTACTTAATAGTAAGCCTATTAGTAGTTTTTTTATTATTTTTAATCATTTTAATTTTCCCTTTGGCTGCTAAAAATTGCAAATATAACACAACAGTTTCATTACCAAGCTTAGAACACAGTAAAGAAATTTCTCTTTTCCTTAACATACCATATTTATTATATATAGTTTCACTCATTTTTCTAAGTGCTTCTTCTTTTTCTTCTTTAGTAACATCCCATTTATTTATGTCAAAAAGTTGTGTTATAGAATATGCTAATTTTAAAAATCTTATTTCATCTTTAAATATATTATATTTATTAATACTTTTAACATCTTCTTCTAATTTTTCTAACACCTCAAATATATCATATATTTTCTCTGTTTTTTTATAAGTTTTAAATGATAAACTATCATAATTATTAATTCTATAGAAATAATTAAAATAAGGTAAAATAACTATTTTATCTGATTTCATAAGCATATAATAACTAAATGCTACATCTTCAAAAAAAGTATTTTCTAAAAAACGATAATGACCTATTAATTCCCTTTTAAATAATTTATTGCAAGCAGAGGGGCTATCACTAACAACTTGTTCTTTATTTATATCAATAGTTGGATCATATACTATGGGATCACTTCTACACACTACATCGTTTTTTAAATCTAAATCTTCTGTCACATAAAGAAGCATTGTCGTAACTAAAGGAGCATTATTATTAATAGCAGCTTTATACATATCTTCATACATATTATATCTAACATAATCATCACTATCTACAAAACCTATATATTCTCCCTTAGCATATTCTAATCCTTTATTCCTAGTAGCACCTTGTCCTAAATTTTTTCTATTATGATAAACTTTTATATTATGATATTTCTTAGCATACTCCATTAATATAAGTAAACTATTATCTGAAGAATTATCATCTACAGCGATTATTTCTATATCTTTAAGTGTTTGATTTACTAAAGAGTCAAGACAAGTCCTTAAATATTTTCCACTATTATAAACTGGTATTATTATACTTACTTTAATCATAAATTTCCTCCTTTTTGTTTTAAACACTAACATAAGAGAAATCATAATGCAAATCACCAATTTTTAAAATTCAACAAAAAAACAGCTTGAATTTTTAATTTTCCCCTAACGAATTTTAAAAATTGAAGCCTTAAATTTTCTGAATTTTAAAAATTACAACTTTTTACACTTTTTTTTACTTTATATAAAATAATTATCTAAGATTATGCTATGATTATATTAGGTGAAGGTTATGATAAGTTTTAATAATGTTAGTAAGGAATATCGGAGTAAGAAAGGACAGATTACTAAAGCTTTAAATGATATTAATATTAATTTAGGTGATAAGGGATTAGTATTTATTATTGGTAAAAGTGGTAGTGGTAAGAGTACTTTATTAAATATTTTAGGAGGACTTGATAGTAAAACTAGTGGTAGAATTTATATCGATAATAAAGATATAGATAGTTTTAGGGAAAAGGATTATGATAGTTATAGAAATACTTATATTGGTTTTATCTTTCAGGATTTTAATTTATTAGAAGAATATAATGTCTTTGATAATGTTATGTTATCGGCAAAATTATTAAGAAAGAAAGTTAATAAAGAAGAAATACTTAATCTTTTAGATCGACTTGGTCTTAAAGGATTAGAATACCGTAATATTAATGAGTTATCAGGCGGTCAAAAGCAAAGAGTTGGTATTGCAAGAGCTTTAATTAAAAATCCTAAAGTAATACTTGCAGATGAACCTACTGGTAATTTGGATAGTCATTCTAGTTTAGAAACTTTTAAATTATTAAAAGAAATTAGTAAAGAAAAATTAGTAGTTGTTGTATCACACGACTTAGAAAGTGCTAATACCTATGCTGATAAAATATTAGAACTACAAGATGGTAATCTTATTAGAAATGATTTAACTACTGAAGAAAAAGATGATAATAATTTCTCTTTAACTAAATCAAGACTCCCTTTTAAAGAGTGTTTACATTTTGCCTTAACTTCCTTAAAAAGTAATAAAGTTAAACTATTCTTTACCATTATTTTAACAATGATCTCTTTAGTCTTTATGGGAATATCTGTTAATACAAGTATGTTTGATAAAAATATACTTGCAACAGATACTTTAATAGAAAATAAAGAGACCTATTATGATATTAATTATGTTAATATTATTAATCCAAGTTTTGGAGAAGTAAGAGAACTTCCTATGACTAATAAAATAATTAGTGATTTTGAAAAAGAAAATAATGTAACTGCAAACCCTATGTATTATATTTATGATAATAACACTGTTTTATCATTTGAACCTATTAATGATAAAGATACTATTGTTCCTATTACTACCTATGTAGAGGTTAAAGATGATAAACTACTATCTAACATTATAGGTACTATCCCCAAAACTAATAATGAAATAGTTATTCATAAATATCTTGCTGATAATATTATGGAAAAAGGAATAAAAGATATAAATGGTAATCTCTTTAAGCCTACTTCTTATGATAATTTAGTTAATAGTAGAAGAGAACTTCCTTTTGGATTAAATAATGTTATTATTGTAGGAATAATTGATGATGATAACAGTCGTTATAATGATTTAAGTAATCAATCAATACAACAAGACTATAGCAATTATTATGTTGGCAAGGCATATACCATCTATGGTAAAAACTTATATTTAAAGTTTAATACTACTGATGAAGCGATTTTAAATCATGCTATTTTAAATGAAGATGAAGTCTTAAAAGATGGAATTACTGGTATAAAAGTATATAACAATAACAGTGATGTTATAACACAAGTTACTAATTTAAACAGTGATGAAGTAATAGTATCTCTTAATTACTTACAAGAATATGTTGATGGTTTTAAAGAAGAATTAGATATTTATTTAGCAAATAATAATGGTGATTATAATAGTCTTTTAAGTACTTTTGTAACTAATTATATTACTACTAATAATTTAACAGTTCCTTTTGAAACTCACTATAATACTAAAGGTTATTATAAAGACTTAAAAGTTGCAGGTGTTAGTCTAACAGATAACTATATTAGTAAAGATTATTTAGAAGAATTAAAGAATGAAGCAGTTCATAAAGAATTAATTTCCTTTAGAGTATATGATGACAATGAAACATCTCTTTTAAAGACATTTAGAAAATATCCTAGTTATCAAGATGATGCTAGAGGTGAAACTTTATTTATAACTATGCCTTACTCTGATGATATAAATTCTCTTGCTTATATCTACAGTTTTCTAAATAAATATATAAATATCGTTACTTTAGTATTTATTCTCTTTACAATATTACTATTCTCTAACTTTATCTATGTATCTATAAATTACTCTAAAAAACAAATAGGTATACTAAGAGC
>CALVUV010000029.1 GCA_944363685.1 uncultured Bacilli bacterium | reverse complement strand
ATTATTAGTTTCTAAAATATTTCTAACATCGTCTTCATTTTTTATATTAATATTTTTAAATCTAATATTAGTTATCAATTCATCAACAGTTAAAAAAGTTTTTTTGCCATTAGTATCACCTATAAAGGTTATAACAGAAAAATACACAAAAGAATAACTTTTGTGTGCTCACTAGTAGGAAATTATATTCCCAAATTAATAATATATTCAAAACAAAAAATATATACAAAAAGACTGGAAGACCTTAGTCCTCTCCAGTGCTCATAAATAAATTATACCAAAAATAATTGCTTTTATAAAATTTTATTTTCAACTATTCGGCAACTTTTCGGCAACTATTCTACCACTTGCTAGCAATTTATGTATTTTTACGTTGACTTTTATATATAATAAATCATGCAAATCCAAATATTTTGTAAGTTCCGTAGATAAACCTTTTAAAACTTCTTTACCATACTCCAAACGATTATTAAATTCATTTTCATTAGATACTATTATTTTTCCGATATTCCAATATACATAAATAATAGATTTATTAATTTCACTAGACAGATTAGACTTTACTTCATTTACTAAATTAGTAATTTCTTGAATCATTTTTGAATTATTTTTTTCTAGCATAATTGCTCCTTTCTTAATTGGTCAGACACGTCTGACCAATTCATTTTTAAATTAATACTATTTTATCATATAATATCTAGTTAATATATTACTTTTTTATTTTCAAATAGAAAGTTCAAAAAAACAAGCTAGATGCATCCAACTTGCTCAGATGGTATCTAAAAATACACCATCACTATTATCTCATAATATATCGTAATTATTTGTATTTTTTTACACTATCTAATTGAGGTAAATAATAATCTATAACTTTTTTTATACTTTCAAATGAAACATCAAAATCATGAAAATCATAACCATTATTCACTCTTACATCTAAAGATATACCATCTATACCTATAAAGCCTAAATCTTCTTTTATTTCACGAAATTTATCTGAATATCTATATAAAATATCTTTTAAAGTAGCATCTGTAATTTGAATAGTATTATTATCTAAATTTGTATTTGAAACTTTAAAGCTATTTCCTTCTTTTTTATAACACACATATGGTACTTTTAATGAAGAATCTATGTGATCTAATATATGATCATCACAACTATAAGCCATTTCAATTATATCGTTAGAATTATTATTAGAAAGATAAATCCTACCTCTCCAGCACTCTATAGATGAACTTGAAACTACCCAAAGTTCATTATCTTCATCGTAAATATTTGCAATATTTCTAACAAAATTATTTAAATCTATTTTAGATGAAATATTCATATGTTCTGAATGATAACCACGTTGATTTACTTTTAATACAAGTACATTTTCTTTTTCATTAAAAAGTGAAGTAACATATTCTAGCAAAGAACTTTGTTCATTTTTTGTAAACCTATACAAACCATTCTTCCTAATATCATCTTCAGTCCTAAAACCCATAGCTACTGTTACTAAAGCTTTTTGATATCTTTCTGATATTTTTTCAGTCATATAAACTATCACCCTCTAAAGATTATTATATATTATAAATTTGGTGCAGGAAACGAGACTTGAACTCGCACGATTAATTAATCACTACCTCCTCAAGATAGTGTGTCTACCTATTCCACCATTCCTGCATAAAGGATAGTTAAATTACTTAACTATCCAAAATGTTGGTATATCTCTAAGACCATTGTCACCACCTGCAACTGGTGTATTAATAATTTCATTATTTATAACTAAAGCACTAGAACTTCCACCATCCATATTAGCAGCATTAACAGCACCATAGTTTTCCATTATCTCAGTTAAGTCCCCCATATCAGCACCAATAGATGTTGCAAGACGACCATTAATAACTAAGAATAAGACTATACCATCTTCTCTTTGACCAATAGCAGTACGAGGTGCAATACCCCAACCACCATTACCTTTAACAAAGCTACTCTTACCATTAACTATTAAGAAAGGTCCAAACTCAATCGCATCTCTTATTCCCATATCAAGTGCTTCTTCTTTAGTCATTTTACCAAGCACTAGTTTATCATCTTTAGTAAAGCCAACGAATCCTCCACCCATCTTAGCATCTTCATAGTCACTTACAATCTTTCCATCTTTAATAACTGTTCCATGAGGTAAAGCCCCATTACTATTCCAATCAGGATCATAAAAACCACCTGCATTAATAGCAACTATAGCATTTTCCCTCTTTGCAACTGTAGTAATCGCTTCTCCTCTTTTACCTAAATAATTAGTCGTGGCAATAGAAACACGGGACGGATCATAAATAGCTACTAAATAACCTTGATAACCACTACCACTAACTTCTATAACTTTATATAAATCATTACCAGGATCTTTTGTTAAAATCTGTTTCTCATATTCATTTTTATATATCTTAGCATTAGAATCATAATCTTTAAAATTAATTAAATCAGGATTTGTATTCTCATCTACTTCAATTATATGATTATTAGCAAGCACTTCATTAATAACATCATCATTATAAAACCAAGTAGCTAAGTATTGATGAGACATAGAAGTCATCGCTGAAGTTATCCAAAAATTACGAAAACCATCTATTGGGCCATAAAAAAGAAATAAAGAAAAAGAACTTCCTATTATAAATAAAGCTATTATTATTTTAGTAATTATCTTTTTCTCTTTTCTTTTTTCTTTCTTTATTTCATCAAGAATACTTGGCATTAGAATTGTCTTATCTAAATCTTTCTTATTCATTTGGTGTCACTCCTGTATTAGTAGTTTCTTCATCACTTATTTCTTGTTTTACATCTTTTTTACCATTATACTCTCTATCCCCATTTATATCTAAATACTCTCTATCTACTTTTATTTTTTCTAATTTAGTATCACTACTATTAGTATCACTTAACCATTTATTATAAGAAGTTATTAATCTATTATAACTACTAACATCACTTATATAAGTATTAACAACCTCTTCATAAGAAGAAACAATTGCTTCACACTTATTGTTAACATCTGCTTCAGGATGTAAAACATTAATACATTTATCCTCAATTTTGTTATAATCTTTATCTATTGTTTCTAAAGTACCTTTATAATTATTAAATAACTCCTTAAATCTAATATCATTATCTTTTAGAGTCTGATAATATATATCTTCTGTAAAAACATTAGTATAGATATCATCTCTAATACCATTAAAAGTCTCTACATCTGTTTTAAATATTTTATAGGAATCTCTAACCATTTCCATTCTTTTTCTAACTTCAGCTTGATTACTATTATAATTTGTAACAATATAAGAAATAATTCCTCCAATAATTAATAAAAATCCTATTAATATAATTATACCTAAATGTCTATTACGTTTTTTTACTTCCATAATTATTCTCCTAGTCTTTACCTTTTATTATTAGTATGTATTTTTATATTTTTATTATTCTAAAAAATAGTTATCACAACTGACTCCTATTATTTACATTATAACAAATTATTCTACAAAGAAAAGTGGTAAAGAATTATTAAGCGTAAACTTGACAAAAGAAACTTTATTAGAGGAGTTGAAAAGAGAAAAAATATAGTCTATAATGATAAGGTATAGTTTTGTTTTGAACATGGAGGTTAATTAGATGAGAAAAAATAAAGAGAATAAAGAAAAAAAAGAGAAAAAAAATAAGAAGTGTAGACTTTGGCTTGCTATTTTAAGCATTATAGTAATATTAAGTAATCTTTTTGCTATTTATAATATTCTTCTGTTAGGACCGATTGAAGAAGTTATAAGATATATAATAATTGGAGTGTTTGTTGTTTTTGATATTCTAATTATTTTTAAAGTTAGATCAAAAAGAAAAAATAAAGAGAAAAAAGCGAGACTTTTAACTTTCTTCTTGATTCTTTACTTAATTATAAATTGTGCTATTAGTGGACTAATAATGTATGCTTATGGTACTCTTTCTAGTATTAATAGAGACTATGTTACTTATTCTAGTAGTTTAATTGTTAGTTCTAGCAGTAATGTAGAGGATGTTAAAGATTTAAAGGAAAGTAAGATTGGAATACTTTCTGATAAGGCTTCTCCTGAAGGTAATATAATTCCAAATGAAGTTATTGATGAAAATAATCTTGATAATAATAATGAAATAGTTAAATATGAGGATTATTTTTCAGGAGTAGCAGATTTATATGAAGGTGAAGTTGATGCTTTATTTGTTCCTACTGATTATCCTTCTATGTTTACTAGTATTGAAACATATGCAAATATTTCTAGTGATACAAAAATTGTTTTAACTCAAGAGAAAAAGATGAAAAAATCTAGTACTAGTGATAGAGAAAATTCTTCTGCTGGAAAAAGTGTAACAGAACCATTTACTATTTTATTAATGGGGGTTGATTCTGCTGAAGAGGGATTATCTAAAAACACTGTAGCGAATGGTGATAGTTTAATTTTAATTACTTTTAATCCTAATACTTTAAATGCTACTATGTTAAGTATTCCGAGAGATAGTTATGTTCCTATTGCTTGTTGGAGTGGTAATCCTGAGAATAAAATCACTCATGCTGCTGCTTATGGAACTGATTGTATGATGAGTACTATTGAAAATTATTTTGATGTTACAATTGATTATTATGCTAAAATTAATTTTAAAGGTTTAGTTACATTGGTTGATACATTAGGTGGTATTACAGTAGATGTTCCACAAGATTTATGTACAGATAACTCTAATCGTGAAGGAGAAGTATGTATTAGTGAAGGTGTTCAAACATTAAATGGTGAACAAGCTTTAGTTCTTGCAAGAAATAGAAAGCAATTAACTGCTGGAGATTTAGATAGAGGATTGAATCAACAATTAGTTATTCAAGGAATATTAAATAAAGCGAAAGAGTTAAAGAATATTAATCAAGTAATGGATGTTTTAAATACTGTTACTAATAATTTAGATACTAATTTTACAGAACAACAGATTTTGTCTTTCTATGATATTGCTAAAGATATAATGAATAATGCTTTACAAAAAGATGATGCTGATCTTATAAATATTGAACAGTTATATTTAGATGGTACTGGACAAATGATTTATGATGAGAGAAGTAGAATGGTTTTATGGGATTATGTTCCAAATACAGAAAGTGTTGAAGATATTAAAAAAGCAATGAAAGTTAATTTGGAAGAAAAAGAACCTGATATGGTTAAAGAGTTCTCTTTCTCAATTAATGATCCTGATTATGAGAAGACAGTAACTGGTAGTGGTCCTTATGATACAGCGTTTACTTATGATTTATTACCTGATTTTACAGGAGATAGTGAAAGTGCTGCTAGAAGTTATGCTAATGCTCATGGAATTAATGTTACTTTTAGAGGAAGTGGTGGTTATGTAGTTAGCCAAAGTCTTCCTGCTAATAAAAGAATTGATTTAATAAGTGGTAGTGTTGTATTAATTCTATCAGGTAGTGGATATACTGAACCTGAAGATGAACCTAGTTATACCCCACCTACTGATGAAGAAGAAATAGATGGTACAGGAGATAATACTGTAGATACTACTCAACCTGGCAATTCATCTGATGGTAACACTGGTGGAGGTCAACAAGGTGGTAGTACTGGTGGAAATGAAGGCAGTCAAGGTGGAACAACCGGCGGAGAAGAAAAACCTGGTACAGATGAAAATCCAGATGGTGCCACTACAGAATAAAGAGATAAGTTTATAAATGAACTTATCTCTTTTCTTATGGTTTTAAAGCTGTTATTGGTACTACATATACCCCATCTGGTCTAACATAAGCTGCATTAGTCATTCCACAAATAACACATAAAATTGAAGGTTCTTTACCTTTTTCACTTTTAATTGAATCTCTTATATTAATTAAATTTTTCGCTGCATCATCTATTGCATTTACACCAAGTTTTATCTCAAAAGCACACCAATTACCATCTTCTAACTCTATTACCGAATCTATTTCTCTATTTAAATAGTCTTGATAGTGATAACATTTAGCATCAAAAGAATCAGCATATATTTTTAAATCATGCTCTACCATTGCTTCAAACAGAAATCCAAATGTTTCTAAATCATTGATTAATTTTTCTTCTGTTAAATTTAAAAGTGCACAAGCAATAGAAGGATCTGCAAAATGTCTTTTTTCTGCTTGTTTAACCCTTATACTTGATCTAATATTAATTGAAAATGGCTCGTCATTATCTAATAAAAATAATTTATCCAAAGCATTTAAATAAGATGCAACTGTATCTATATCAATATCTTCATTATCTATTTCTTTTATATCTTTTTTTAAAGTTGCATTGGTAACAGTTGTACTTTCATTTCTTGCAAGTGATTTTAATAATAATTTTACTTTATGTTTATCTCTGTTAACACCATCCGATCTATATAAATCATCGTCTATTATTAAGTTAATATACTCATTTACCGATTTTCTTGCATCATTACTAGAATAATTTAAATTACCAGGCCATCCTCCTCTTATAATTAAATTGGCAAGTTTTCTTAAACTAACTTCTCCAGTTGCTTTTGATATCTTTTTACCATCACATATATCTTTTAACGATATATCTCCCGTTGAGTCACCTGCTTCATATAAAGACATTGTCCTTAGTTGTATTTTACCAAACCTTCCGGCACCGCTATGAGATATGCCATCCCTTTTTGGTGTTGATGAACCAGTTAATATGTATTGTCCTTTTAATCCAGTTCTATCAACATCATATCTTATTTCATCCCATAAGTTTGTTGCTTCTTGCCACTCATCAATAAGTTTTGGTTTTTCTCCTTCTAAAATAATTTCTGGAGATATTTTTGCAAGTTCAACCTCATTAGATTTTCCTCCGGTTTTAGTATAAAGCAAACTCTCACTTTTTGCATGATATCTTCCTGACCAAGTTTTACCGCAATACTTTGGCCCCTCTATACACACTGCACCAAATAGTTTTAAATATCTTTCTATTTTTTCATCAACTATTCTTTTCTTATAGTTTTGTATTTCCATAATTAGCCTCCTTGTACTTAATATGATTATACATTAATTAATTAATTAAATCAATTGTATTCCGTGAAATTTCTTTTTTTCATTCCGTGAAATTTTTGATTTTTAATCCGCGGTTTTATACAATAATACAATTAATATTACAAAACAAAGAGATAAGTAAAACTTACCTCTTACTCAAATGAACACTTTTTAAGGATTTTGATGGACACTTTTTAAGAAAATCATTCCGTGAGATTTCATAATTTTATTCCGTGACTTTTTTAAGGCTTTAAACTTTCTAAATAAGATACTGCTTCATCAAATGTTCCTACTGCTTTAATTTCTATGTCATAATCATTCTTTTCTTTTTCTTTTAAGGCTTCTTTATAATTATCTCCTTTAGGAACTAAAAATATATCTGCACCTGCTTTTACTGCACCATTTAATTTATATTTAACTCCACCAATTTCTCCAACAGTACCATCACTACTAATAGTACCAGTTCCAACTATTTTTAAACCATTAGTTAAATCATTTTCAGTTAACTTATCATAAATAGCAAGTGTTAACATTAAACCTCCGCTAGGTCCACCTTCACTACTTTTAAAGTTTAACTCTACTTCAGGATTAGTTTTATAATCATAAATAGTACTTATAGATATACCTGCTAATTTTTCTCCATCTATATCTTTAACAGTTGCAATTACATCTTCTTCTTTATCATTTCTTTTAACTGTTACATTTATCTTATCTCCTACTTTGCTTTTCTTAATAACATCAGTAAACTCTGTTAATTCCTCTATTTCTTTACCATTTATCTTTATGAGTTCATCCCCTACCCGTATACCATTATCTTCCTTATCTTCTACATAAATAACATAGTAGTGTTTATCTTTAACATTTACTTCTTTATTTGCTTTTGTATATGCTAGCATAATAGCAGTTTGATTAGCACTTTCTAAGTATATTCTATTTCTAAACATAATATCTTCACTAGTCTCATTTTCATTTAATTCTACATCTTCTTTTTTCTCTATATCATAAGAAGGTATTATATTACCTAATATAAAAGAAGCGACATTACCTTCTAATTCTTTAACATATGCAAAATTTAAAGTTCCTTTACTATCAGTAGAATCTTCTATTACTACTCTATCATTAATATTAATAGTACCTCCTCCTGCATATATATAATATGGTAATGGAAATGTAAAAACAAAATAACATATTATTAAGAAAATAATAGTTTTATAGTATTCTTTCATAAACTTTTTTATTTTTAAATAAACTTTATTAAACATATCATCAGTCCTTTACTATATCATTATACCAAAAGAAGGTAAGATTATGAAAAGAAAATATCAAGAATTATTAGCAGTACTTATTATTTTGTTTATTTACTTAGGAATATTTATAAATCCTAAATTAATTATAGAAAGTGGTATTACTAGTATAAATATATTTAAGACTAGATTATTTCCTTCTATTTTTCCTTTTTTTGTTCTAGCATCATTACTTCTTAATTTAGGTTTAGCAGATAAAATTAGTAGAAAAATAAACTTTGTTATTAAAAGAATTTTTCATATAGAAGGTATTAGTAGTTTTATTGTCGTAATAAGTATTATATCTGGTTTTCCTAGTGGTTCTAAATATATTAGTGATTGTTATAAAAAAGGTCTAATAAGTAAGAAAACCGCTAACTATCTTTTAACATTTACTCATTTTGGTAATCCTTTATTTATTCTTGGTACTTGTGGTATTGTATTAAATAATATTACTATTGCTTATAAGATATTAATTATAAATATTGTTGCTAATATTATATTAGGTATTATTTTAAGACCTAAAGAAGTTATAAGTAGTAATTATACTTTAAAAAATGAAAAGCTTTCCTTTATGGAAGCTTTACCTAATGCTATAAATGATGCTATTAAATTGTTATTATTTATGTTAGGTTCTATTACTTTTTTCATGTTTTTTAGTAAACTAATTACATCAACACTTCATTTAAATAATTTTTATAGTGTTATTACTACAGGTATTTTAGATTTAACTAGTGGTATTAGTATGGTAAATACTCTTAATATCAGTAATTATTTACAAGGGTTAATAGTTTTATCTTTTATTACTTTTGGGAGTTTATCTGTTCATTTACAAGTGATAAACAATATAAAAGAACAAGATTTGAGTTATAAATATTTCTTTATAGGAAGAATTATTGAAACATCTCTTGCTCTTGTAATTTATTTATTATTTTAATATGTATAATTTATTGGACATGTTATAGTAAAAGTATATTCTTCATTATCAAAGTTAGGATGGTTAAGAGTAATAGTTATTTTTAAATAATTAATAGCATTTGAAGCAATGTATTCTATTTTAGAATCACTACTTAAATATAAGTCTGCAATAGCAGGTAGTTTATAATCTATAACCTCTCCTACTCTACCATAAGAGATTATTCCAGAATCAGGATTAATGGTTAGTGTAGTTTGATATGATTCTTCTGTATCAAAAGTAAAAGTAGCATTATAACCATCTTCAGTTATATTATCTACACTTACTAAATGCCCTTTAATTAAATCATCTTGAATATCTTTTTGTAAATTATTAGCATAGTTTATTACTTCATTATTTATCTCTTCTATTTGTTCTTTGTTACGATAGTTTAAAATTAAATTAAACATACTTACAACTATTGCTGATACAATTATAAAACATACTAATAATTCAACAGCAGTTATTCCTTTATTATTAAGGTTCTTCATTAGTAACCGCTCCTTTTCTAGCTTCCATATTGCCATATTTATGAACATCATTAGATACATATTCTACTATTACTCTATAATAACCATATTCTGGAGTTCTAAAACTATTTTTACTATAAGTAGGTAAATAATTTATATATTCAGTAAAATCTCTTTTATAAGTATTTGTTGGGTCATTATCTACAGCATTTTTCATGTCTGTTAAATTATAAGTAGTTAAATAAATCTTATCAATAGAATTTACCGCTTCATAGGCACTACACTCATAAATAGCATCTCTTTCAGTATATAAAGAACAATCAGTTATGTCTTTAAAACCAGTTGTTTTTACTTCTTCATAAATAGAATCAGGAAGTCCTTTTAAAACTATTTCTCTACCCCAATAGGCAATATAAGTGGACTCTACAGTATCATAATTCTTTAGACGTTCATATTCACCTACTAAAGGGATAATATTTGTATAAAGTAGAGAAAAAACGGCAAGAATAAAAACACTTACAATTAAAGTTTCTACTAACATAAATCCTTTTTTGTTTACTATTTTTGTCTTTAACATTGATTACACCCCTTGTAATTTGGCTATTATTACTATATAATTATTATAGTAAATTAAAAGGATAAAGTAAAGGGGTTGATATTTTGGTAACTTATGATTTAACCAAAACACCTATAGTTAATGTTGTTGATGATATAATTGCTAATGCTTCTAAAGCAGGTGCTAGTGATATACATTTTGATCCTAGAGAGGATTTTTTAATGGTAAGAATTAGGGTTGATGGTGATTTACAAGATTATACAACTATACCTAAGATATATGAGAGAAACTTAATTACAAGAATTAAGCTTATTGCAAATATGAATATTACTGAAAGTAGATTACCTCAAGATGGTTCTATTAAAGGTACGATAAAAGGTATTAATTTAGAGACTCGTGTATCTACATTACCTACTAATGAAGGAGAGAAGTGTGTTATTCGTATTTTGGATTATACAAGGAGTCTTGAAGGTATAGAATCTTTAGGATTTAATGATGATAATTTTAAAAAGTTAAAGAAAATGATTGCTGAACCTAATGGTATTATTTTAATAACAGGAGCGACTGGTTCTGGTAAAAGTACTACAGTTTATTCTATTTTACAAGTTTTAAATAAAAAAGAAACTAATATTATAACTGTTGAAGATCCAATAGAAATGAATCTAGAGGGATTAAACCAAGTACAAGTTAATAGTGAAATAGGATTAGATTTTGCTACTGTTTTAAGATCTATTTTAAGACAAGACCCTAATGTAATTTTAATCGGAGAGATTCGTGATAGTGAGACTGCTAAGATTGCTGTTAGAGCTTCTATTACAGGACATTTAGTACTTTCTACAATCCATACTAATAACTCTTTAAGTACTATTGAAAGATTACTTGATATGAATGTAGAGAGATATTTATTATCTAGTGCATTATCTGGTATTATATCTCAAAAACTTGCAAAAATGGTATGTCCACATTGTCATATTAAAGAGGAAACTACTCCTTATCAGAAAAAAGTATTTAAAATGGCTTTAGGTAAAGATGTAAATGAAATATACAATGCTAATCCTAAAGGTTGTGATAAATGTAATAATGGTTATCATGGTCGTATTGCTATTCAAGAAGTATTAATGATTAATGATGAAATTAGAAATGCTTTGAATGAAGAGGATCTTGAAAAAGAAGATTTAAATAGATTAGTATATACATCAGATGTTATTACGATGTTACAAGATGGATTATTAAAAGTATTAGATGGTTCTACTTCGTTTGATGAGATATATAGAATTATTGATGTAGATGATGATTTAGATATTTATGCTAAAATTAGAGGAATTACTTATGATGAAAACAAACCTGTAGAAGAAAAGAAAGAAGAAACAAAAGTAGAAGAACAAAAAAATGATGATGATGAAGTATTATAAAAAGTGAGAAAATTATTTATTTATTCTCACTTTTTTATTTTATGAAATCACATCTTATAACCGGACAGTTTTTGAAACGATATAAAAATGACATCAGATTATCCTGAGTCATTTACCTTTTAAAATTGAAATAAACAACCTTTTTTGATATTCTTAATATATCCAATAAAAGAA
>CALVUV010000028.1 GCA_944363685.1 uncultured Bacilli bacterium | reverse complement strand
TGAAAATTAATATAGTAAGTTATTGATTAGATAGTCGTGATTATTTCATTTAAACTACCTAGAGTATTGTAGAAACTTTCCTTATAGATAAAAAAACCAAGATGGTTATCTTGGCTTTTAACGGAAGTTACAACAAGAACCTTGATTAATATTACAACAAACATTTTCTTCACAACAAGTATATCTAGGGCAATAAGTATGTTTAAAAATGTGATGATTAACTATTCTTGTATGTATTGGACATATATGTGGTACTTGATGAACGAAGGTTCTATTTATTTGGCGTTCCTGTACAGGTTCCATTATTGGAGAGTTAGTATTCATCATTCCCATATTTTGTCCCATACCCATAGTATTACTATTCATATTGATATCAATGTTCATATCTTGGTCAACAACATTATTATTGCCATCGATGGTAGAATCCATATCAATAGTTTGATTATTAAATAACATACACTTTCCTCCTCTAGTATTAAGATATTCTAGTAGGTAGAAAGTGTATAAATTATTTGCCTAAAATGGCATTTTAAAGTTACCATTTTTCATCTGTTTCATCATTTTTTTCATACTTTCAAATTGAGTTAATAGTTTATTTACTTCTGATACTGATAATCCACAACCTTTAGCGATTCTTGTTTTACGTGATGCTTTAATAACAGAAGGATTTCTTCTTTCTTCTTTAGTCATGGATAATATTATTGCTTCTATATGAGCCATTTGTTTAGGAGGGATATTTACATTTGTTAATCCCATTTTTTTAGCACCTGGTATTAATTTTATGATATTTTCAAGAGGCCCTAATTTCTTTATTTGTTTTAGTGTACTTAGGAAGTCTTCAAGATCAAATTTACCTTGCTGCATTCTCTTAGCAGTTTTTTCAGCTTCTTTTTCATCGATAGCAGCTTCTGCTTGTTCAACTAAAGATACTATATCTCCCATACCTAGAATTCTTCCTGCCATACGTTCTGGATCAAAGGAATCTAGTCCATCTAGTTTTTCACTTACACCAATGAACTTGATAGGTACATTAGTTAAATGTCTTACTGATAAGGCAACACCACCTTTAGTATCACCATCTAGTTTAGTAAGTATTACTCCTGTTAGTTTTAATTTATCATTAAAACCTGTAATAACATTAATAGCATCTTGTCCCATCATAGAATCTATTACAAGTAAAGTTTCCTGTGGTTTAACTGCTTCTGTAATATTTTCTAATTCATCCATTAATTCTTCATCTATTTGAAGACGTCCTGCAGTATCTATTAGTACATAGTCATAACCATTTTCTTTAGCATAATTAATAGCATTCTTACTTATTTCTACAGGATTACCTTTACCTTCACTATATACTTCAATATTAAGTTCTTTACCAAGTTGTTTTAACTGATCAATGGCTGCAGGACGGTAGACATCACAAGCGACCATTAAAGGTTTCTTACTCTTTTTCTTTCTTAAATAATTAGAAAGTTTTCCTATAGTTGTAGTTTTACCACTACCTTGAAGTCCTACTAACATTAATATGGCAGGATTCCCTGTTGTATTAAGTGGTGCAGAGTCTCCTCCTAGTAATTCAGTTAATTCATCTTTTACTATCTTAACAAATAAATCTCCTGGTTTAATACTAGTTCTAACTTCTTCTCCTAATGCTTTTTCTTTTACATTATTAACAAACTCTTTAACTACTTTATAATTAACATCTGCTTCAAGTAAAGCTAGACGTATTTCTTTCATCATATCACCAATATTATCTTCTGTTATTTTTCCATAACCTTTTATCTTATGTAGAGCATTTTGTAATCTATCTCCTAAGCTTTCAAACATCTTGACACTTCCTTTTCTTTTAATATTATAACTTATATATATTAAAAAGAAAATGATTAAATATCACTTTCTTAAACCATGTTTTAACTTTCAGGTATTTCTATATCTTCTATTTCACCAAAATTAGAATAATTAATATTTATAGACATAGTCGTAGGTGCATTATTAATATAAGTAGCATAACTTGATAAATCATAAGTAATTTTAATTACTTCATTTTCTTCATTAGCTTCTAAAGTAATCTTATTAGTAGGCATATCAACATCTATATTAGTATTATTAAGTATAGAATCTATTGTATTAGTAGTTACTTCATAATTATAGGAAATATTGCCCGTTTCATATTCTGTTTTAGATATAAGAGTTGATTTATTTATAATATTCTTTATTGTCTTATCATCAGTAATATTATTAAAATGATATAGTTCATTTGTTATTTCATATTTATCTGTTGTCTTTATTAAATTAATACTATCATAGATAAAATAATTATAAAATGTATTATTACTTGTCATTACTCCTTCTATTCTATTGTTAGACTTACCTCCTGTAAAGTTTGTTATTTCTCCATTAATATTTTCTTCTCTTGTAAAGTGATAATTACCATTTTCTATTCCATCTAATTTATATTCAACATTAATATTTGATTCTTTGTCATCATAATCAGGTCTTTCATTATAACTACTTCTTATCATACTGATTATAATAACAAAAAATATTATATAGAAAAGAAAGAAAAGTAAGGCTCTTCCTCTTTTACTTTTATATAGTTCTTTTATAAATTCTATATATTTATTTTTTTTCTTTTGTTTTTCTTCTTTCACTTTAATACTACTCCTAATAAGTCTTCTTTATCTATTCCATTTAAATAATCTTTTACTAAGCATCTTTTCTTACCTTCTATAGCAATGTCTGTTAATATTATTTCTCCCTTTCCTGTTACAACTCTAATACCATTTTTTTCAAAACCTACAATAGTTCCAGGTTCGGTATTAGCATAGTATCTATCACTTACTATTACATCATATATTTTCATTCTTTTACCATTTAGAGTTGTATATGCTCCTGGTACGGGATTTAGGGCTCTAACTTTATTATCTACTTCTATATTAGTCTTAGTAAAATCTATTTTTTCATCTTCTTTGGTAATATTATAGCCATAAGTAACTTCACTTTCATCTTGTTTTAGAGGATTAATATTACCACTAATTATATTAGGAAGTGTCTCTAATAATAAATCTTTTCCCATTTCACTTAATCTATCATGAAGAGAATCTAGAGTATCTTCTTTAGTGATAGTAGTTTCATCCTGGCTAATGATATCTCCGGCATCCATTTTGATATCCATATACATAATAGTTATACCTGTTTTATCATAACCATCCATAATAGCATGATGGATAGGTGCTCCTCCTCTTAATTTAGGTAAAAGAGACGCATGAACATTAATACATTTATATTTAGGATATTCTAGTAATTCTTTGGGTAATATTTGTCCATAAGCACAAGTTACTATCATATCAGGTTCATATTTTAAAATGTCCTCATATTCATTTCTTATTTTGTTTGGTTGTAATACTGGAATGTTATATAAGGCACTAGCTTTTTTTATAGGACTTGGTGTTAATATTTGTTTTCTACCTTGCTTTTTGTCAGGTTGGGTTACAACTGCTACTACATTATAATTTTCGGCAAGGGCTTTAAAAATTGGTACGGCAAAATCAGGTGTACCCATAAATACAATTTTAATATCTTTCATGTTAACCTCCTAATACCTTTAAAATTATAGTTAAAGTTAGACCTAATGTTATTAGAAGAAGTCCTGTTAATGCTAGTACATTGGCATTACCATAACTATAAGCATTTCTATAATTAAAATTAAAACTTTTTTCTTCTTCACTATCAGGAATTATTTCTTCATTTTTTAACTTTAATACTACTTTTGGTTTTTCTTTAGATAAGAATTCATTGTTTTTTATTTCTCTATAACTTGGCATAGTTATAATATTTAGATTTAAAGAATCTATAGAGCTGAATCTTCTAATGACAGGATACTTACTATCAGTTATTTTTGATACTAAATAAACTAATTCAACTTGGCCTACATTATTAATTATTTCCTCTATATTAGGTAAGTAATTTTTAGCAAGATCTTTTCTTTTTATGAAAGCAACGCAAGGTGTAGAGTTTGACATATCTAAATCATTCCATATTTTATTAAATGATTTTAAGACAGTACTCTTTTCTTTTTCAGTCATATTAGTATGATTACATAGATTAGTTAAATTAGTTTTACAGGCTTCATAATCTTTACGATAGAAGGCTTCTTTATCATATGATGTAATATTCTTATAATAGGGACTAATAGCAGTTATTTCTGCTAAATAGTAGGGACTTCTAAAGGCATAGTAATAGGCCATAGCAGGAGAATCTGTAATATAAATTGCATTAGTTTTAGTATTTAGATTTCTTGATATTATATTTTTATAATTATGATTATTAAATATATAGTTTATTTTCTTTAAATTATTTATTTGTTTATAATCAACAGATTGATCTAAGCCAACTTCATCTATAATATTTTTAAAATGAGATGGGAAACTGTGGAAGCAGTAACCATTTACAATATATTTATCATATAAGTACATTAATATTTGTTTTTGATTAGATAAGTTTTCTTTATCAGTTATATTTAAAGATTTAGAAATAGTATTTATTAATAGATTGTTTAATGATAATACTAAGTCTTGATGATTATTATATGTATTAGATATTTTTTCTAATTCATTTAATAATTCATTATTATAAATATCAGAGTCTATTACAATTTTATATTTAATAATAAAGTCCATTATAATTAGAAGAGAATATCTATTATATTCATAGAGTTCTCCATTGATAGAAACATTAGATATTTTATTTTTAGTAGTTTCATTTTCTAGGACATTATGAAGGATTGTTAATAGTTTTTTATTATTCAATAATGATTTAATGTTCATAACTATACCAACCTTCTTTCTATTATAGATTATAACATAAAGAAAAGTACTTTTACAATAAAGTACTAACTTTTCTCTACTAATTTAATCTTAATAGCTTCTATTCTTTTACTAGCACCGGTTGTCCCTGCCGCTTCATCATTCTTTTTATATCCTTGCCAGCCTGTTCCTATTATATAAACATTATAGTAAATATCATATTGTTCTGCTAATTCTCCTGTTAATCTTATCTGTATTGCTTCTATTCCTTTATTTTGTCCTGTTGTTCCTCCTATTGCATCATTTTTTACATAATTTTTCCAACCGTCGCTTTGAACATGAACTCTATATTCTACATCTCCTGTTAACCCTTTTGCATCATTCATAGTTATTTTAATTGCTTCCATTGGTTCCCCATTTCCTGGAGTTCCAGAAATATTGTCATCACTTTCATAAGCCATCCAACCTGTTCCTGATATATGTGATGAATATTTTATAGATATACCAGACTCTATAGTAAACGGATCTTCTTTTGTTCCTGTTCCTCCTGTTATATAGACATTTTCTTTTAGATTTAATGCTGGCTTTATTGCAAATTTATCTTTTGTAGAGTAAGTATATCCACTATTATTATTTCTATCTATTATTCTTATCAATTGCGAACTGAATGGTGTTAATAAACTGTAATCAGTATTATTATTATTTAAATTAAAATTGCCTGCCATTAATTCTCCATGTCTTAATAGTCCTATTTTTGATGTAGTACTATTTGCTATGCTTGTCATAGAAATATTCTTATACTTAGCTAATTTGTAATTTGCATTATTTCCAACTGTGCCTAAATACCAAGCAGTATAATTTATTACCATATTTCTATTTTCTTCTGTTAAATAATTATTAAGATATTCTCCGTTTAAAAAAGCTCCTATCGCATTAGTTGAGGAAAAAGTAGAATTGTTACCAAATACACTATTAATATACATACCATTAGATTTTAAAGCTTCAAAACTTGTTATTTTAGTTAATCCTTCTGTTTCATGACTTACTATTCGATATAGATTGTTTTCTCCGTTTCCAAACCTTATATATTCTCCACTGTGTCTTGTATTTAGTTTAACTCCATTTAAATCTTTATCATTATCATTTTTTAACCTATATGGACTTGTTGCCGTTCCTTTTCCTTCTTCTATTTCTATAGTACTTTTTAACACTATTGAAGGCCTTACTCCATAAGAAATCGTATAATCTGTCGTACTTATATGGCTTATTTTTCCGTCATAATTTATATAATTAACATTAGTATTATCATATGGTGTAATTGTCCACCATTGTAAAGTATTATTTAGATATCCTTCTCCATAAGTTATTCCTGTAAAACTCATCTGATATTCATAAAGATTTAAAAGACCTACAGCATCTGTTACTATTGTTGTTCCATTAGGCCTTGATATTTCTCCTGATTTTCTTGAATCTGTTGTTGCATCCCATTTAGCATCTGTTACCAAATAATTCTCATAATCTCTTAAGTTATATAGAAAACCATCTACAGTTGTATCATTTAACCAATCTTCCATGAAACTTCCTTTAAAAGCACTATTACTATTATTATAATAAAGTGCACTTATATCCCACTCTGTTACTAATTTAACTGTATTATCTTCATCATTAACACTAACAGCTCTCCATAATTTACCTGAGTACCATATATAATTATCTGGGTCCTCTCCTGTTAAGAAGGTATCTACTTCATCATCATAGGTACTTCCATTTTCTCCAGGATTTGTTACTACTACATCTCCTACTGGACCTCTTTTTACTGGTTCAAATAAATGGCCATTACTTGGTAGACTTAAATCATTATAATCTAGTCCTACACTTACTCCTAAGTTTATAGTTATTTCATTTTCACTATCATTTACTACTACTATTCTATAAGTATTACTACTACCACTTGTTCCCTCTTTTTCTAAGTTTATACCTGTTTCTACTGGTGTCACCATTCCATCGCTTAATAGAGAATATCCTGTTCTTACTCCATCAGGTAATGTTCCTAAATAGTAAAAGTTAAATCTTGCTATTCTATTATTGGGATTAGAGAGTGTTACTGTAAATACTTTTGTAGTTCCTGCTGGTACAACTAAACTCTCTATATCTTCTCCATCTACAGTTAAATCATATATTAAGTTACCAGTAACTATACTAATGGCATTACTTCTTTCTTTTGATACTGTAAACATTGCATAAGAGAAATATCCTCCTACTACTAGTAAACTTATTAATATCATTACAATTATATATATTTTACTAAAACTAAAACTTAATAATTTTTTCATGATTACCTCCTTCTATAACATAAAAAAGAATAGAATATTCCTACTCTATTCTTTTGCATTATGAAAGAAAGTAATTTTATTACTTAGATTAGGGTTAAATGACCCCCCTCCGATAACTATTTGTAAACGGATGCTAGTATAATTTTTCATCTAAATCACTTCTTTCATTAATTATAAAGTTTCATTATTATCTAAATTTATTTCTGGTATAGGACTAACAGAATCTCCTCCAAAATTAAATTGTGCAGGTTCTTGTCCTATGTTATTAACTTGTTGTTCTGTATTTTGATTAGGAATATTTGGTACTCCTAAATCAACTGATTGGTCTATTCCTATATTATTAGAACTTGGTATCTCATTTTGTTTATTATTTAGATTGTCTTCTATCATAAAATTATTTTGTGATTCTAAGATAGAATTGTTACTAGGTATATTGTTTGGTATTTCACTTATATTACTTACATCATTTGTTATTTCAGAATTATTTTGTACCTCTACATTAGTATTACTAATATTATTAACAGACATTTCATTTATTGGACTTTGTTCCATATTAATACTATTAACTTGTTCTTGAACTGGTGTAGAACTTTCATTTATATTAATTTTAGGTATTCCTATATTAGTATTAGATACTTCCTCTGTTGAATTATTAACATTGTTAGTTTCAGGAATAGTATTATTTTCTACATTATTAGTAGTAGTATTAGTAGTATTACTATGTCCATCCCAAATTCTAACAACATCACAGTTACCACTCATTGGCATTGGATTAGGCATTTTTAATTTAACTATTAATGGTATTTTAAAAGCACTACCAAAGCCAAGACAAGTACCAGATTGTAAACTTTTTTGTTTTTCAACTATTTCATCTGAAATATTAGGAACCATTTTCTTAATATATTCAACATCTGTTGGATGGTTCATCTTAAATATTAAAAAGTTAGAACATTGAGAAATAACTGTATCAGACATTTCTACTGGTCTTTGAGTAATTAATCCTAAGATTAATCCATATTTACGTCCTTCTTTAGCGATACGTTCAAAGATATTATATCCTATTAAGAATCTATCAGTATCATTTTGAATGTATCTATGAGCTTCTTCTACAAATATATGGAATGGTATACTTGCTCTATCTTTTAAAGCTTTAGTAAATTCAAATAATAGTCTTGAATAAATCTTAGTTATTACTTTAGCAAAGTCATCATCTACATCATCTAAGTTAATATTTACTAATTGATATTTTTTACCATTAGAAATCATTAAATCTGATAAATAATTCTCTAGTGATATATAAGTACCTTTTTCCCATTTAAAGAAATTTGAGTTACTTGAAGTGATTAGGGAATGTAATCTTACTTTTAGAGTTACAGAATCTCCATAAGTATTTTCATTTCTTAACCATCCTTCACTAATTAAAGTAAAGTTTAAAGCTTTCTCTAAATCTTCTAAAGTATAATAACATTCTTTACTTGGTTCATAGTTATCATATTCATCATTAATAAAACTAGATACATATTCAGTTAAAAGAACACTTTCTGAGAATTGTCCATGATTATCTATTAAGAAGCATTCTCTAAATTTTCTAACATATCCTATTCCTTGAACTGGGGCTTCTAAATTAAATTCATTTGTAGAGCAACTATTAAGGATTGAAAATACTTCATTTCTCTTATTAGGTGCAGTCTGATTAGTATAAAGTATAGTCATAATAGCTTTAGCGATTAAATGATTTTTATATTTATTAGCATCTACACTAGTACTTGCAAAGATACGAGCTAATTTTAACATTCTTTCTATTATTGGTAATTGGGAATGTTCTGTCGCTTGTAAAAGTATTGTAAGATCATTTTCATTAAGTAAAAATATAGGTAGACGTAATGGTTCTCCTTTACCTTCTGTTTCATTAGTAGTAATGAAACGATAATTATAGTTAGGATTTATTTTATTTAAGTCTTTAAAAGCATTGTAATATTCTCCAGATGAATCAAATAAAAGAATATTAGATTTATATGGAAATAATCTTTCATCTTCAAACATATTTTGCATTATTCTTGAAATACCACAGGATTTACCACTACCACTATTACCAAAAATAGCGAAGTGATTACTAAAGAAATTATTAACATCTAGATAAACTGGGAAATCATTATAATATGGGCTGACACCAAATGGCATATAGCCTGCTTTATCCTCACCTGTAATTAGAGGTATCTCTTCTTGTTTAATTACTCTTATTTTAGCATCAAGTGATGGTTTTCTTAATACACCACCAATTAATTTTCCGTTAACTATTTCTCCTAAGAATCTAGCTTTAACAACACCATCAGTTAAATCATCTACTTCTCCTAGAATTGTTTTATCACTATCTTCAAAAATTAAATGTAAGTTCATTAAGTTAATTGCTACTTCAGCATCTTCTTTTAATTTAATATTAGCACTTTGATCACTAATATAGATTATTTTATCAAACATAACTACCATTCTCCTTTATTCTCTAGATAAATTATACCTTTAAATAGAAAAAGTGACAAGAGTTAGATGGAAATTACTTCTCGTAATTTACGTTTTAACTCTTTATCACTTGTCTTTTTCATAATATCTTCTAGCATTTTGTTCTTTTTAGCTAGTTTTAAGTTTTCTTCATAGGTTTCTAGTCTTTTTATTGTTTCTTTTAGTTGTTTATGAATAGCATTTCTACTGATATTATAGATACTTGCTAGTTCACTTAAAGATAAGTTTTTGAAATAGTATTCTTCAAAATATGTTTTTTGTTTTTCAGTTAAAAGGCTACCATAAATATCATAAAGCATTGTATAATATACTAATTCTTCCATATTATAGTCCTAATAATTTTAATATTGCTAAGAAAGATGAACCTAAACCTATGATTAAATATAGTATAGTTAAGTTTTTTCTTTTATAAATTAAATAATTATTTAGTCCCATAATTAAAAGGGTTATTCCTAATATTAATTCAAATATATATAGTAACTCAGGATTTATAATAGTAACAATACCAAATATTATTACTGTTATAGTTAATATAAATTGAATTGCTATTAATACTTTTAGATGAGTTATACTTTTTTCTTGTTGTTGTTTTGCTTTTGGGTTTAAACTTGTTACACTTTTACTCATTTTCTTCCTCCACAAAGTCTTTAAATAGACTATAAATATATTTTTCTATATCAAATTCCTGTAAATCTTTAGCTGTTTCTCCTAGTCCTATATATTTTACAGGTAAGTTTACTTCTTCTTTAATCGCTAGAACTATTCCACCTTTAGCAGTACCATCTAATTTTGTTAAAATAATTCCTGTAAGGTCTGTTATTTCTTTAAATGCTTTAGCTTGACTAATACCATTTTGACCTGTTGTTGCATCTATTACAAGTAGAGTTTCATCAGGGGATCTATTTATTATCTTTTTAATAACTCTATTTATTTTTTCAAGTTCCATCATTAAATTATTTTTATTTTGAAGTCTTCCTGCTGTATCAATTAAGACTGTATCTATATCATTATTTATAGCATACTCTAATCCTTCATAAATAACACTAGCAGGGTCTACTCCTTCACTTTTTCCATAGAAGTCTACACCTATTCGCTCAGCCCATTCATTTAATTGTTTAGTCGCTCCTGCTCTAAAGGTATCTCCTGCTATTAAAAGAACTTTTCTATTTTTCTCTTTTTCTTTTAAGGCAAGTTTGGCAATGGTTGTAGTTTTACCTACTCCATTAACTCCTACAAATAAATATACTGTAGGATTTGTTTCGTTTCTTTTTAAATTTGTAGATAATATTTCACCGCTTACATAGATAATAAATAGTTCATCTACTATTACTTCTTTTAAAAATTCTGGATCTGTTATTTTTTCTTCTTTTACTCTTTTTCTTAACTTTTCCATAAAGTTCATAACTGTATTAACACCAATGTCAGCCATAATTAAAATTTCTTCTAATTCTTCAAAATATTCTTCATCTACTTTACTATGTCGTTTAGTTAAATCTAAAAGACGAGATGAGAAAGTGTTACGACTTTTAGTTAATCCTTTATCATAAACTTCTAAGCTTTCTTTTTCTTCTGTAGTTTCTTTTTCTTCTTTTTTTATAAATTTATCTTTAAATTTACTAAATAAACCCATATATATCACCTTTAAATTAGTTTAACATAAAATTTCTTTAGTTTAAAGGAATATTATAAGAAATTAGGGTTGTTATCATATTGTTATAGCCTGTAAATGGATGAATTCTTACTTTGTTTAATTCATCTATCTCATAAAATGTCTTTTTGTTTTCTTCGATTAAATAAGATACATTTACACCAAAGAAGTCTGCTATTATTCTAATATTACTAAGTTTTTCTCCTTTTCCTTTTACTAAGTCTAAAAGAGTTGTATATGGTATAGAAATTTTTTGGGCGAGATAAAAATAACTTGATATACCATTTAATTTCATTAATTCATTAAGTGCTCTTATATTCATATTTCCTCCCTATTAATTTTATTATAATCATTTATGAAACAAAATCAACAGTTTAAAGTGTCATTACGAAAACTCGTAAATCAGTTAGTAGCGAATCTTAAATAGTTACATATAATACTTTGAACTGAAAGGAGGATTTTAGTTTGAAAAAAACAATTGTTTATATCGTTGTTATTTTAGTTATTTTTGCTTTAGCTTGTGCTGTGTTATTTAACTTTAATAAGAAGGATGATGATGGTGAGAAGTTAGAGTCTGTAAGACTTGCTGAGGTTGCCCATTCTATTTTCTATGCACCTATGTATGTAGCGATTGAAGAAGGTTATTTTGAGGAAGTAGGAATTGATATTGAACTTAGTCTTGCAAATGGTGCTGATAAAGTAAGTGCTGCTGTTCTATCAGGAGATGCTGATATTGGTTTTGCAGGAAGTGAAGCGACTATTTATGTGTATAATGGTGGTGAGAAAGATTATCTTAAGACTTTTGCTAGATTAACTCAAAAAGATGGTTCATTTATTGTAGCACGTGAAGATATTAAAGATTTTACACTTGATGATTTAGTTGGTAAGACTATAATTGGTGGTAGAGCAGGTGGTATGCCTGAAATGACTCTTGAATGGGCTTTAAGCGATGCTGGAATTGACCCTAAGAAGGATGTTAATATTG
>CALVUV010000027.1 GCA_944363685.1 uncultured Bacilli bacterium | reverse complement strand
AAAATCAAGAGCGAATGAAATGAGTTCATCTAGACTCTTGATTTTTTAATTTGTGTGATTAGTATTAATTTTACCAACAAAGTTCACCTTTGTTGCTTATCAATTAATAAATTCGGATATCATTTCCGGATTTCCTAACTTAAATTGACCATTTTTTTATAATTATTCAACAGATAAAATAAATGGATTATTTTTAGTACCATCACCACTTGTTATTATGACATTTGGTTTTAAATTAAATGATGGTTTAATACCATATTCCATATTTATAGCAGTATTAGGAGCATTGCTTGTGTTTTCTACATAACGTATATTTTGGGTATTATATGGTGTTATAGTAAAATAATTTATATTATTAATATTTCTGTTAAATTGTCCTGACATTAATTCACCTAATCTTAATAAACCAACTTTTGCTGTAGTGGTATTAGAAGTTAAACTACTCATATTAGTATCTATATATTTTGCTAAATTATAACTACGTCCGTACATTACTGTTCCTAAATACCAAATGGTATCATCTTTTATCATATTTACTTGTTCTGTTGTTAAATAACCTTCCGTATTTAAATATTCTTCATTTAGAAAACTCCCTACTATATTGTCACTTGAATAATTTATAGAATCTCCAAATGCTAATGCCTTAAATGTTCCATTTTCTTTTAAAGGTTCTGCACTTACAATCTTAGTTAGATCATCAGTTTCATGACTTACTATTCTATATAAGTTGTTTTCTCCTGTTCCAAACTTTATATATTCTCCACTATACCTACTTGATAATTTTACTCCTTCTAAACTACTATCATTATCTCCCATTAATCTATAAGGATTTTCTTCTGTTCCATTACCTGCTACTATTTTTATTTCTGGCTTTAGATTTATTGATGGTCTTATTCCATAAGCGCTTCCAGAAGATTGGGCAAAAGGATTACCATTAGCTTGATGAATTATCCACATATAACTTGATGAATATGGGCTTAAAGTCCACCAAAAAAGATTATTATTTAAATATCCATCACTAGCACCACTCATTGTATATTCATAAATATTTAAAAGTCCCACGGCATCTTCTACTATTGTTCCTCCCTCTTCTTCGGAAGGAGGTTTAGTTGAATCACTCATCATACTAGCATTCCACTTACTATCCATCTTGATAAAAGTTTCAGGATTTCTTAAATTACCAAGAAAACCATCTACTGTTGTATCATTTAACCACTGTTGCATATGACTTTCTTCAAAAGCACTACTATTATCATCATAAGGTATAGCACTTATATTCCATTGTGTTACAAGTTTAACTGTTTTTGTTTCATTATTAACAGACACCGCTCTCCATAATTTACCACTATACCATATATAATTATTAGGATCTGTTCCTGTTATAAATGTATCTATTCCATCATCATATAAATTTTCAGCAGGTATACTTCCTAGTAATGTTTCTGATGTAGTTTGTCTTTTTTGACTTACTTCTACTCTTAACTTTCCACTAAATACTTGGCCACTATAATTACCATCTACTTCATCTGTTATCCATAAATTTAATTTATATTTATTTGTACCTTTTCCTTCTATTGTTCCACTATCTAATACTCTATTTGGATTACTTCCTATCTTAGTAAGTAAAGTTGCCCCACTGTCTAAGCCATTTTTATTTAGATTATACTTTAAATACTTATCATCTATTCTTACATCTGTATCTCCTATAGTATTATCATCTAAATATATTGTATAATCAACTGCATTACTTCCATTATTTATTAACTCAAAAGTTGAACCATCTAAAGACATTCCTTTACTATCACTTATACCTACTACATTATCTAAACTTATCCCTTCACTTGTTTCATCTAATACTAACTCTAACTCTTCTACTTTTACTATTTGATCTTTACCAGATAGTTGTGTAGAAAAGTATGCATAAGTTAATGCTAGTAATAGAATTAATACTATTAATACACTTATAATTATTACTGTTATTTTCTTCTTTTTATCTTCCATAATATACTCCTTTCATACAATACAAAAAAGAATAGAATACACTTACTCTATTCTTTTTCCATTATGAAAGAAAGTAATTTTATTACTTAGTTTACTAGTAAATTGCCTCCCCCCTAGGTAACATATTGTAAACATAATTTTCTCATATTTTCTACCTTCTTTCCTATCTTGTTAACTTAATATTATCATAACTAATAAAAATTATCAATCAGATTCTTTTGTAACTTCAACTATAGATTTATTAGAAAAATCTAAAGACTTAATAACTTCTTTTAAAGTACTTATATTCATATTTCTTATTAAATCAACATAATTAGGAACAATCTTCCTATAAGTAACTAAATCCCCTACTATATTATCTACTAAATTATCAGGATAATCACTCTTAACAACTTCACTAGATATCCAAACTTTCTTTATTCTTTCTAAATCTTCTTCTAATACATCTAAATTAGCTAAATAATTCTCTAACTCTCTTAAATAAACAGGAGTATTTAAAGTATCCGCTTCTACTGTAAAAGTAACAATATCATCAAATCTATCAAAATAATAACCACTTCTACTTACTAAATGTCTTTTTCTAATCATTTCTTTAAACTTAGAACTAGCCCCAAAACATAAAGATACTATCATATTTAAATATAAATCTAAAACTATATCATTCTTAATAGCAAATCTATATCTATCCATCTTATAACCAATAGATATTTTATCTACTTTTACATCTCTTACTATCTTCTCATATTCTTTTACAACCTTTACAGGTTCTTTATATTTTTTTACATTTATCTTACTATTATCATCTTTCTTTAAATTAGATAAAGCCTTAGTAGTAATTTTAACAATTTCATCAGGATTAACCGCTCCTCCTACTACTAAATACATATTATTAGGTCTATAAAAAGTATTATAACACTCATATAAATCTTCTTTAGTTATTTTCTTAATACTCTCTACACTACCAAGTATAGGAGTATTATAAGGTAATTCTTTATATAAATTTTTACTTAAAGTAATATAAGCTAGATAATCAGGATTATCTAAATTCATTGCCGCTTCTTCACTTATTATACCTTGTTCCTTCAATACATTTTCATCTGTAAAATAAGGATTATTAACAAAAGTTAATAAATACTCTAAATTCTCTTTCATCTTCTTATTACCAGTTACAATATAAGAAGTAGATTTATAACTAGTATAAGCATTAACATAACTACCAGTCTTAGCATAAAAATCAAAAGGTTTCTCTCCACTCTCAGTCTCAAACATCTTATGCTCTAGAAAATGAGCAATACCTTTAGGAAAAGAAGTCATTTTATTTTTACCAATAGGAACAAAATCATTATTTAAAGCCCCATAATAAGTACCATAATTAAAATAATAATTCTTCTTTTTACTATACTCTTCATTAGGTATAATAATAATCTCTAAACCATTATCTAAAACTTCTCTATAAATAGTTTTATCTACTTTTTGTAATTCAATTTTCTCCATCAGTATCACTTCCTTCTAATATATAGACTGTATTTATTTTAACTTTATTAGCAACCCCTACTATCTCATCAATAGTCACTTTTAACATCTTCTTACGTTTAGTTTCTATATCATCAACACCAAGTAATTCCATCATATAATAACTCTCTATAATTTGAAAAGTACTTTCAATAATATCATCTAATGCACTAGTATAATATTCTTTCGCTTTTCTTATCATATCATCATCTATTTTACCACTTGCAATATCTTTTAAAATATTCTTTATTATCTTAATAGCATCATTACTCTTACCTCTTGTAATTCCACCTCTTATAATAATTAAATTATCTAATTTATTAGGAGTACTAGAAATATAATAAGCAAGTGAACTCTTCTCTCTAACTTCTCTAAATAATAACGACTCACTACCACCACCTAATATAGCATTAAATAATGATAAAGGATAGTTCCTTTCATAATCAGTTAAATTATTAAGACTTAAAGTTATAACTAAATTATCTTGTTCTGATTTTACACTTTCTCTAACAGTTTTACTCTTATTCACCTTTAATTCTTCTAATAATGCTTTAGGATAATTTTTCTTAAAAGTATTAACTTTAAACTTCTCTTTAAACAAAGCAGTTATCTCTTCTTCTTGAACATCTCCTAAAACAAATATATCAACATAATTATGATTAATAACATCTAAATAATATGTATATAAATTCTCATTAGTTATTTTCTCTAAGTCCTCTAAATAACCTATTCCCCTATAACCAACAGGAGTTAAAGAAGAAGTTGATTCAAGGGCTTTAACTAAAGAGTATGACATTTTATTTTCTACCAAACTATTAAGATCTGCTTTATACTCTTCATATACAGTATTAAAATCTTCTATAGAAAAAGCATTATTACTAACCTTAGGATTAAAAATAATAGAGTTTAACAAATCTAAACTTCTATCAAAATTACCCCCTTCTGTATATTTATCATTTAAGACTCTAAGACTAATTCCTGTATCTAAATAATTACCCATTCTCCTATTAGTACATGCTATATTAGCAGCATATAAATCCTGTTCTTTTTTAGTAAGTTCTACTTTAGTAGGATAATCTTTAGTACCAAGCATCATAATTCTACTTAAAAAATTTCTCTTAGTAATATTCTCTTTACTAACAACTTCTCTAAAATACACCTTTACAGTAATAGTCTTATAAAGATTAGTCTTAATAATATGAAGATTATAAGCACCCATCTCTTTTTTTACATAATTCATACTACACCTTACCTTTCTACATAATCGCTGCTTCCAAAGCTAATGTAATCATTTGATCAAGTGATTTCTCCCTCTCTTCACTAGTTAAACTATTTTTATCATAAAAAGAATCAACTACTGTTAACAAACAAGTAGCTTCTCTTTTAAATTTAGAAGCCATATAAAATAATCCAAAAGCCTCCATTTCTGTTGCAAGATAATCTTCTTCTGGAAAATTACTTTTAAACTTCTCCATCGAATCACTATATAAATCAAACACATCACTAGTAATAGTCTTACCAATTTTCAAAGGAATATTCAAACTATTAGCAGTATTAATAATTGTATCATTCAATGATTTACTAGATTCAATATAATCAATATCTTCACCATCAAATAACTGATCAAAATAACTCTTACAGTAAGCTCCACTAGATAAAACTACATCTTTTACTTTAATATCTTTATTAAAAGAGCCACTAGTACCAATTCTAATTATTTTTTTAACATCATAAAATTTATATAATTCATAAGAATATATTCCAATACTAGGAACACCCATTCCTGATGCAAAAACAGTTACTCTTTTATCTTTATAATAACCAGTATATGCAAACATATTTCTAACTCTATTAACTAATTTATAATCAGTTAAAAACTTATCTGCAATATATTTAGCACGTAATGGATCTCCTGGCATTAAAACCACTTCTGCTATATCTTCTTTTTTACTTTCTATATGTACTGTCATAATAAGTTAACCTCCTCTAAAAAAGAGTTATAAAAATGTTAATTTCTATAACTCTATTATTAACACTTCCTATCTAAATTATATCTTAAATAATTTAAAAAAGGAAGTTAATTTTTTAATCTTCATATAAACCATGTATCTTTTCTAAATCACTATCACTTATTTTTTCTAATACCCATTTCTTATTATCTTTAACTAAACTAAAATTAATTGTATAACTAGCTTTATCAGTTACTTCTTTCATTGCATTTATCTTATAATGATCTATTTTTTCACTTCTAGTTTCCTTCTCATCATCTAAAAACTCATCACTATGCTCTTCTATATAATCATTCGCTTCTTTTAATGCATTATTATAATCAAATACTTCTAACTCTACTATAACATTAGCATTATCTCCATTAGTCTGTTCACTTTTAATCTTATAAGATAAATTCTGATATTGTTTTATCATTAACTCTTTATACTCTTCCTTATAACTCTCATTATAATCACTATTATCAACTACTTCATCTAACTCTGTTAAAACAGTACTATCAAGTATCTGATACTTACCTATATATTCTTCTACCCTCTTTGTTGGTGTATTCATCATATCATTACATCCTGTAATTAATAAAGCAGTTACTAAAAACAATAATATTTTACTTTTCATATCTATCACCTAGTCTTATTATTTACTAATCTTTGGCAATTATACATCTATTTGACATTTTTAAGATTTTATCATATAATTTGTCATTAGGTGATTAAGCATGCAAGATAATAATATCTTAAATAATGATACAAATGATGAACTCATTACTTTAACAAAACTAATATATCAAGAAACAGAAAAAACTATTCTCTCACGTGAATGCGAAAGAATATTAGCAGAACTAACTGAAAAAGTATTTAATACAGAATATCCTAAAGATGATAAAGTTAAAAAAATATAACTTTATTTTTTTCTTATAGTAGATAACTTTAATAGTTTAAATAATTTATTATGAAAACTATTATATTCTTTTCCTAATTCTTTTTGTAATGTTTTTAATTTTAACTCATAACTAATATCCTCATCATTAAAGAACTCTTTATACAAATAATTAATCTTAGCTTCTTCTTTATTACTTTTAATTTTATTAAGCTCTTTAATCAAAAAATCCTTTTCTTCCTCCTCTTTTCTTGTTAAATAAGAATACATTTTATTCTTCTTCAAAACTTTATATTCAATATTAAATAAAACTAACTCTTCACTCATCTCTAATACCTCTTCTTCTTCATCTAAAAGCATCATACTTTTATAAGAAGTAATACCATCTTCATCTAATTCTACCGCTATAGAAATCTTACCATTAGTAAATATTACAGCATAATCTATAACATCTATATCATTATGAAAATAACTCTCTGTCTTATTCTTAATTTTAAATAAAAAATTCTTATCTAATTCTAATTTAGATGTTAATAAATCTTTAATAAATCTATCATTCACTTTAATAATTGGAATCTTCTTAATATGTTCTAAATCATCTTCTATACGCCATTCAAAAAACTCTTTTAATCTATCCTCATTAGTCCAATTTAACAATATATCATATGTATATATCATCTTTTCAATTTCCCCTTTCTTAAAGCAATTATTAAAAGGATAATTCCCACTATTAATATATATACTTTATTATCCTTTAATATAAATATTAAATATTCTTTAAAAGAATACCCAAAAGTAAATAAATTAAAGTAAATAATTAGGTAAAAGAATCCCATAGTAGTTAAAATAAAACCAATTACTCCTATAACTATATATTTAATAATATCACCTAATACAATTTATTCTAATTTATTTTTAGTATACGAAAAAATTGTTAGTTTATACTTAACAATTTTCCATGTACAACAATTCTTTCTGTATTATCTATTGAACAAGTAGAAAGAGTAATTATTTTATCATTAGCATTTAAAGAAATATTATAGTCTTTACTACTTCTTTCTTTTAAAAGATTTAAAAATTCAAGATATTTATTATCATTTAAAAAATCTGTTTGTAAATAAGTAACTTCAACTTCTATTTGATAACTAGAAAACACTTGATAAACATACATATGATTATTTGTCTTCAAATATATTTTAAAATCCAAATTAGAACTATTACTAATATTACCTAAAGTACCAAACATAGTATTATTAAGTAAATGATGTCCATAAATAATAACATTTCTATTATTATCTAAATTATTAAAATCATTACGATAATCAGCATAAGTCCAACCTTTAGTGTTATAACTCTTATCAAAACTATGAGTTAAATAATAATCATTATCTACACTCTTAACAATAGGATAATTTATATTAGTACCATCTACTTTTAAAAAAGCAACTGTATCAGGATTAATAGAACTTAACTGAGGAAAATCTACATTATTAATATCATAAGTTAAATATCTTTTATAATAATCAGCACTATTACTATAATTATTTTGTTTATTCTCTTCTAAACCCTCATCACTAATATTTTCATTTACATCAACTGTATCAACTTTAGTAATATCAATAGAATCTTTTTCTATTAACATGTCCATAGGTAAAAGCATTTTTAACACCGTAACAAAAGTTACAACATAAAGAGTAACAATCATAATAAGTTCAGGTTTAAGAAGTCTTTTTTGAAGTTTAACTTTTAAGTTTTTAGAATCAATTCTAAAAATAGTATAAATACCTAAATAAATATAATAACAAAAATACCAAACTACTTTATTTATAAAAGTTACAATAACTTCAACTAAATTTCCTATAAATTTTAATATTTTCATAATATAATACCTTACCTTTATTAGATATTATCATATTTTCTTAGTCAAGTAAATTGTTATTATCTATTTCTTTAGCATCTTTAAACTCTACTTTATTGATACTTTCAAATTTTTTACTAATTTTATCTGTAGTAATAGAAACATTCTCTACATCTTTATTAACCGCTTGAATACTACGTGATAATTTATCCCAACGTTCTTTATATCTTGCAAACTCTAAACTTAATTTATTTAATTCTTCATGAATAATAGAAGTATATTTATCTTTTTCCATATTCTTAATAATCATTTGAATAACTGTTAAAGTTGACATTAAAGTAGTAGGACTAGTTAACCAAATTCTTCTTTTATAAGCATATTCTATTAAATCAGGATGATATGCATTAATCTCTGCAAATATCGCTTCAGCAGGTAAAAACATAATCGCTTGATCACTTGTAACACCATCTATAATATATTTACTACTAATAGCATCTATATGTTTTTTAACATCTATTTTAAAAGCCTTAGTAGCAGCTTCTCTTTCACTTTTAGATAAATCTTTATCAACCATTATTTGATAATGTTCTAAAGGAAATTTAGAATCTATTGCAATAGTACCAAGAGGATCTGGTGCGAAAAGAACAGAATCTGCAATAGTACCATTAGGTAGTGTATATTGTAATCTATAAATAGAATCATTCCCTTCCCCAAAAACATTTACTAAGATATGTTTTAAATTAACTTCACCATAAATACCTCTAGTCTTTTTATCAGTTAAAATACTCTGTAAAGAGATTATATCAGTAGATAATGTATCTATCTTCTTCTGAGCTTCATCTATCTTACTAAGACGTTCTATTACTGAAGTAAAAGTTTTATTAGTCTTTTCAAAATTCTGATTAATTCTCTCATTAACACCTTCATTAATAGCAAGTAATCTCTTTTCCAAGCTTTCATTTAACTTAGTAAAATCATCAGTTAAATTCCTAGTTAAACCATCTTTAAATTCATTTAACTCTTTAATAGTATTAATCTCTAAATTATTAAGTCTATCAGTTATTTTAGACTCATTAATATTTTTCATAAGAGATATAACTATTAAAATAATTATTAATACAAGTAATATTATAATTAAGTAATCCATAAATAAATCCTCCTATATATAATATACAGGTAGAACAAATTTTCGTCAAGATATTTTTTCATAACCAGATTTTATACTATAAGTATGATATCCTTTAGTATTTAAGATATTTGAAAGTCTTTTACTAGTAAAACCAGTTTCACATATTAAATAATATGTTTTATCAAGAAATAAATACTTCTCAGGCATAGTCCTTAAAACTCTTAAAGGAATATTTTTAGAACCTTTAAGATGACCTCTTTCATATAAATAATGATCTCTAATATCAATTATATTAGGATTATCTAAATATTTAATATCTTCATAATCTATTTCCATACATAACACCACTATATTATATGAAAAAAAGAAAAAGAGGTAAGTCCTCTTTAGCTAGATAATTCCAAAGTAAATGGATTTTGTTTAGTTCCATCTCCTCCTATTATGATAACGTTTGATTTTAGATTCATGGACGGCTTTATACTGTACAATTCTGAAGAAATAGCCGGAGTCCCACCCCCAGTACCAGCAAAAAATATTATTCTTAATGAAAAATTGTTTTCTTATTGCCTAATTAATCTTAACTCTCTTTACTTCTTATCTTATTACACCCATTTTTATATTATCATAGTTTACCAGATGTTATCAATACTTTTAATTAAAAATAGTTGTAAAACTATATTTTAACAACTATCTTAGAAATTCTTATCTCTTAAAAATGGAGGAAAATCATAATCAGTATCATCTAATACTTCTCCATCATCATCGTCATCATTATTTTCACTCATTGCAACTACATAAGGATTATCTTCTCTACTACTTCTTCTAGTTTGTTGAGTATTAGAGAAAATTGGTTGTTTCACCTCTCCTTGTTCTTTTCTATCAAAACCAGTAGCAATTACAGTAACAATAACTTCATCAGATAAGTTTTCATTAATAACAGAACCAAATATTGTATTAATATCATTACCAGATGCTGCTCTAACAACTTCTGCAGCTTGTTCTGCTTCAAATAATGTTAAATTAACACCACCAGTTATATTAATAATAGCATCTGTTGCTCCACTAATACTAGTTTCCAAAAGAGGACTAGCCACAGCTTGTTTAGCAGCTTCTATCGCTCTATCTTCACCCATACCAATACCAATACCAATAATAGCACGACCAGAATCTTTCATAACAGATTGAACATCTGCAAAATCAAGGTTAACAAGTCCAACTACTGCTATTAAATCTGATATAGATTGAACACCTCTTCTAAGTACATTATCAACTTCTTTAAAAGCCTCTAACATTGGTGTAGTCTTATCAATAATTTCTCTTAATCTATCATTAGGTATCACTATTAAAGTATCAACATGCTTTTCAAGTTCCTCTAATCCTTTTAAAGCATTCTCCATTCTTTTTCTACCTTCAAAAGTAAATGGTTTAGTAACAATAGCAACTGTTAATGCTCCAAGCGCTTGTGCTATCTCAGCAACAACAGGAGCAGCACCAGTACCAGTTCCACCACCCATTCCACAAGTAATGAAAACCATATCAGCACCAGTTAGAGCATCTTCTATTTCTTTTTTAGATTCAAGTGCAGCCTCTCTTCCAATATCAGGACGACTACCTGCTCCTAATCCATCAGTTAAATTAGCTCCTAATTGAATTTTTACATCTGCTTTAGAATTATTTAAAACTTGTAAATCTGTATTAGCAACTATAAATTCTACTCCTTTAACACCTGATTCAACCATTCTATTAACGGCATTACCACCGCCGCCACCACAACCGATTACTTTAATTTTCGCTAATTGATCCATTTCTAGTCCGTTTCCCATACTATGTTTCCTCCTTAATTAGTTATCAAAAAAGTGACCAAAAAATTTATTAGATATATCATTATTACCATTTCTCTTTTTAGGTGATACAAAATTATCTATATCCACTTCATCAAACATATTACCATTTTTTTCTCTTAATGTACACTTCTTATCATAATATATACAACTTCCAAAAGCACTCGAATACTTATTATGTCTAGCACCAATTAAAGTCATATTCATACAACTAGCATTTCTCCCCAAAACATCCTCAACAATATAGTTAAAACCTGCTAGTTCACTAATACCACCTACTACAATTATATAACTTATTTCTCGTTTTGTTAAGCGATTTATCTCATTTTTTGCAAGTTTTAGTATTTCTTTTAATCTAGATTCTATAACTTCAGAAATTTGTACCTGATTAATTGTAATTTTTTTATTCTCACTATTAGCAACAACTTCTAAATCATTACTATCAGCATATCTAGAAGAAGAAATAGCAAACTTCTCTTTCAATTCTTTTGCCATAGGTAAATCTATTTTATATACAAAAGATATATCTTTATCAACACTACTACTACCAACAGGAATATAAGAATTCTTAATCATAATACCTTTATTAAAAATACCAACACTAGTAATATCATTACCTATATTTATAACAGCCCCTAATTTTCTATCTAAATCTTTACTAGAAACTGTATAATAATCAGCTTGGATATTATAAACAATATCTGTAATATTAAGTCCTAAACTTCTAACTATATCTATAAAAGGATAAATTTCATTCTTTGGAGAAGTAGCAACTACACCTTTCATAAAAAGTTTTTCTCCTTCTTCATCTATTGGATTACTTACACTAGCTTCATCATCAACCGTAAAAGAAATAGGTAAACAACTAACAAGTTCCCGAGTATTATCATAACTATCTAGTATAGTATCTTCAAATACATTACTAACATCTCTTCCCCTTACTCTATCACCTTTTATATTTACAAAACCATGTTCAATAGTCATACTAGCTCTATTAGCAGGAAGACAAAGTATTACTTCTCTAATTTTCATACCAATTTTCTCTTCTGTATTCTTAATAGCAGTAATTAAGGAATTTTTTAACTTCTTCTCATCATATATAACATTTTTTTTAAGTCCATTAGTTTTAACTGAAGTAGTAGCAAGAACGTAATATTTATTAAGATTAGCATTCACAACTATTACTTTTATATAGCCATTACCAATATCAAGACCTGTATAGATATGAGCCATGATAATTCACAACCTTTCTACCATTACCCTTTTTATTCTATAATTAATTATACATAATTAATATGTTTTTAACAAGAGAAAAAAGAAAGTTCTCACTCTATACATGAGAACTTTAAGTAGATATAGTTTTAATAATTAATTTCTACATCAATGTTGTTATTTGCTTTTTAGAAAGGCCAGTCGCTTTCATTATATCTTTAACAGATAAATTCATTTTAAGAAGATTTTTAGCAATAAAAGTTGCAGTCTCTCCTTTACCTTCTTGTTTTCCATCATTATATCCATCACTTCTAGCAGAATTTATCTCTTTTCTATGTACTATCTCAGCATCATAATAAGCTCCAAATTCATCATCTATTCCTAATTCTTTTAATTTATCCATATTCATACTTCCTTACATCAACAATTGAATATCTTTTTTCTTTAATCCTGTATAACTCATTACCTTATTAACACTTTCTCCTGCTTTTAACATAGTTTTAGCAATAAAAGTTGCAGTCTCTCTTTTACCTTCTTGTTTTCCATCATTATATCCATCACTTCTAGCAGAATTTATCTCTTTTCTATGTACTATCTCAGCATCATAATAAGCTCCAAATTCATCATCTATTCCTAATTCTTTTAATTTATCCATATTCATACTTCCTTACATCAACAATTGAATATCTTTTTTCTTTAATCCTGTATAACTCATTACCTTATTAACACTTTCTCCTGCTTTTAACATAGTTTTAGCAATAGAAGTTGCAGTATCTTTTCTTCCTTCTCTTTTACCTTCTTGTTTTCCATCATTATATCCATCACTTCT
>CALVUV010000026.1 GCA_944363685.1 uncultured Bacilli bacterium | reverse complement strand
ATTAAATAATGTACTTTTACCTACATTAGGTAGTCCTATAATTCCTGCTTTTAAACTCATAATATTACCTCTTTTCTTCTATGTATTATAGCATTGTTCTATATAATTTAAAAGAAAAAAAATACCTTTCGGTATTTAAATTGTTGCATATACTCCTGGACCTAAAGGTAACCCTATTAAGTACCAGCCTATTACTAGTAAAATCCAAGTAGCGGCTATTATTCCAAAGTATGGAAGAATGTATCCTATACTCTTATGGATTGTTATTGGTTTTGATTTATCTTGATTATAAACATTTAAATATCCTATATAGATTGCAAAACAAGCTAGTAAAGGAGTTATTCCTGCTGTTATAGATGTACCTGCTCTTAATATAAATTGAGCGAATGGTGCAGATAAATTTGATTGCATAAAGGCAGGAACCATTACTGGGGCAAATATTTCCCATTTACTACTAGGAGATGGTACTAAAATATTAGATAAGCCTATTAGAATAAGTGCAAATATAGCTAAAGGCAGTCCTGTAAAGCCAATATTACCTATAGCATCTGCACACCAAGATGCTATAACTGTTCCTATATTTGTTTCTCTAAAGATAGCTGTGAACTGAGATACTACAAATATTAACATTAATATTTCACCAATAGGAGCAAAACTTTCTTTACATCCATTAATTACATCTTTATCATTTTTTATACTTTTAGCACCTATTCCATATGCTATACCTATTAATGTAAATAATAGTGCCATCATATAGGTAAAGCCATCTTGGAAATAAGAATTATTTCCAAATAATTGACCAAGATAAGTATCTTCTTCCATATCAAGTAACATTCCTGAGTATGGTAGATCTGGTATTATCATATATATAAAAGCAATTATTATGATTATAGCTGTTATGATTGCAGCTTTTAATCCTCTTTTTTCATAATGCCCTTTTTCTATTTTTTGTTGTTCTAATTCTTTTACATCTGTTACTACTAATTCTTCTGTTTTAGTTAGTTCTTCTTTTTCTTTATATTTACCAAGTCTTGGAGCAATTATCTTTTCTATTATAATAGTTCCAATTATTGATAGAATAATAGAGAAAGCGATGATAATAAATAAATTTGATGTTAAACTAACATGAGCAGATGAGTCTATTAAACGAGCTGCATCTATTGTAGTTGGAATTAGGTTTACTTCCATACTTCCTACAAATATAGAAACTCCATAACCAAAGCTTACACCACAAAATGCTGATATTATTCCTAAGTGGGGATTTCTATTATTTAACATAAATAATAATGCTGCTAGTGGTATTAATATTACATAACCTACATCATTTATTAAAGAAGATATAGTAGCAAGGAAAATAACAATAAATGTTAATATTTTCTTATCAATTTTAATTAAACATCTTTTACATAAAGTATCTAAAAATCCTGTTGATTTAGCAATACTTAACCCAAATAATGTTAATAATAACATACCTAATGGTGCAAAACTTAAGAAATTAGTCATAGCATTACTAAAAATAAATTTCATACCATCAAAGTTAAGCATAGATTCTACATATACTAAAGTACTTTCTAATTCATTTGTAGTAGGACTAATAGTACTGTAAGTAGCTTGCATTTGTAGAGCTTCTAGGATAGCACTTAATATTATAACTAAGAATATTAAAAATAAATATACTGTAATAGGATGAAAATAAAATTTTTTTAGTTTTAATTTTTTCTTATTTCGACGCATTATTATCCTCCTTTGCCAGTACTTTTTTTATTTTTTTATTGAATTCTATTCTAGGAATAAATACTAAACGACCACAACCTGTACATTTTAACTTTATATCTGCTCCTAATCTTACAATTTCCCAATTATTACTACCACAAGGATGACCCTTTTTCATAATAACATGGTCACCTAAAGTATATTCTTTATTTTCCATTACGAACCTCCATATGTGTTTGTGGCATTTTAATATTACCAGCTTTTAAAGCAGCTTGTAAGTCTCTTCTTATATTTCTTTGAACTTCAAAATCATAGCCTGATTTAGTCTTAACTGCAACTTTATATGTTACAGAGTTCTGATCTACAAGTTCTACACCCCATAACTCTGTATTACCTTTAAGATTTTCATAACTATTATCAATTTCTTTCATTGTCTTCTTAATAATCTTTTCAACTTTATCTAAATCATTATCTGTATCTACTGCTATAGTAACTTCTGCTAATGATGGATTTAAACTATAATTTGTTACTTCAGTAATCATATGGTTAGCTATTATTTGAACAGCTCCCTTATAATCTTTAATTCTTGTTGTTTTAAGTCCCATAGCAATTACATCACCACGGAAACCATTTATCATAACATTATCTCCTATTTCAAATTGATCTTCCATTACTATAGAAATACCTGCAATAAAGTCTTTAGCAAGATCTTGAAATGCAAGAGTTAAAACTGCTGCAACAATTCCTAATCCTGCTAAAATACTACTTACATTAATTCCATAATTATTAAGAATTATTAATATAGTTAAAAATATAATTATATACTTTAGACAATTGTTTATTAGACTTAGAGTTGTATTAACTCTTTTTTTATTTTTACTCTTTAAGTGTTTATTATTAAGAGCTTTGTTTATAAAATATATAAATAATTTATAAAATATATAAGCAATACCAATATATATTACTGGTAAAACTATATATTTAAATATTTCTGATGATAAAAATTCTTCCAAGGGAAACACCTCCTTTATTTATCTAAATGCATTATTTCTAATATTCTAGTTAAATCATTAGCATTAGTGAAAGATATTTCTAGTTTATTATTTTTTATTTTTACTTTTGTACCAAGTTTTTCACATAAGTCATTTACTAAATATGAAAACTCATCTTCTTTTTCTTTCTTTGGTTTTATATTTTTCTTACGATGAAAATCTTCTTTAGAACTAGTTATTTCTTCTAATTTTCTAACACTTAAGTTTTCATTTATTACTTTTTCTGCTAAGTCTATTGCTTGATCTTTATTTTCTAATTTACTTAGTACACGAGCATGACCCATAGATATTTCGCCTTTAGTTATTTCATCTTTTATTTCGTTTGGTAGGTTTAATAAACCTAACATATTAGTGATATAACTTCTTGATTTTCCAACTTTATTAGCTAATTCTTCTTGAGTTAAATTAAGTTTTGTTTTTAAAGCATTATATGCTTCTGCCTCTTCTAAGGCACTCAAATTTTCTCTTTGAAGATTTTCAAGTAAAGCGATTTCCATCATTTCTTCATCAGTAAAATCTTTGATGATAGCTGGTATAGTTGTAAGTCCTGCTAATTTTGAGGCTTTTACTCTTCTTTCTCCTGCTACTATTTCATATCCTTTTATACTTTTTTTAGCAATTATAGGTTGAAATACACCATGTTCTTTAATTGATGAAGCTAATTCATTTAAGCTTTCTTCATCAAAGTTTTTACGAGGTTGATAAGGGTTACTTCTCAATTCATCAAGATTTAACATCGTTATTTGTTCTTTAGGAGTATTATTTACAATTTCTTCTTCAACTTGAGCTATATTTATAGGTTCATTATTGAATAGTTCTTCTAGTCCTCTACCTAAAGCTCTTCTTTTATTTTCCATTTCTATCTATCACTTCCTTCGCTAAGTTTAAATAAGCTTCTGAGCCTTTACTTTTAGGATCATATACAATAATAGGTTCTCCATGTGATGGAGCTTCTGTTAGTCTTATTAATCTTGGTATTATTGTATTATATACTTTTTCTTTAAAGAACTTTCTAATATCATCTACTACTTCAAAACCTAGATTAGTTCTTGAATCTAACATTGTTAGAAGAACTCCTTCTATATCTAAATTAGGATTTAATTGTTTTTGAGCAAGTCTTATGGTATTTAATAATTGCATTATTCCTTCTAATGCAAAGAATTCACACTGTACTGGAATAATAACAGAATTACTTGCTGTTAGGGCATTAGTAGTTATAAGTCCAAGTGATGGTGGACAATCTATAATAATGTAGTCAAAATTTTCATCATTTAATTCTTCTAAATGATATTTTAGTTGAGCTCCTTTAGCAAAACCAGGTTCACTTTGACTTTTCTCAAGTAGTTCTATATCAAGTCCTGCTAAATTTATAGTAGCTGGTAAGACATATAACTTTTTATATTTTGTTTTTATCATTGCTTCTTTTGTGCTACATTTATTTGTTAAAACATCATAGACACTTAGATTTATATCTCCTTTATTTATCCCTACTCCTGTTGTTGTATTACCCTGAGGGTCTAAATCTACTAATAATACTTTCTTACCAAGAAATGCTAGTGATGCAGAAAGGTTAATACTTGTTGTTGTTTTACCTACTCCACCTTTTTGATTTACTAATGAAATTACCTTTGCCATTTTATCACTCTCTTCTTCTACTTGTCTAATTTATTGTATCAAAAATATGGTATTATGAAAACAATTTTATTTAAAAAAGTAGATTATCTCTACTTTTAGTTTTAAGTGTTTTCTTTTGCGATTTTTATTGTTATTTGATAGTTGTTAGCTAAATCTGTCTCAGTTGATTCAACTTTAAAACCACTATTTTCTATTTTTCTTAGAGTTTCTCTAACTAAATTTATAGATTCATTTAAGGTATATTTTGGAGTTTGATTTGTTATAGGACTATCTTCCTTTATATTATCTCCAAAAATAGGATTACGTGCGAAAGGATTGTTAAACATATCTATAGGAGGGATATCTGGTTTATCATTTGATTGTTCTTCTAAATTTATAGATTGCTTAGTATTTTGATTTTCTACTCCTGCTAATAAATTATCCATTGAAGTACTTGTAGCATCATCTAAAGACTTAGTTGGTGCATTTAAATCAAATGGATTAATATTATTTACACTAGTATCTGTTGGTATTGGAGGTATAAATGCTTGGTTATTTTGATTATTTGGCTCCGCTTTAGTTTGAACTTCTGTTGTATCTTCTTCAGGAGCGAAAAATTTAAAAGTACTTTCCTGATTAGTTGGTTTTTCTTCAGAATCTACTTGAAGAAATTGATCTATATTTTTTTCAGGAGCAGCAATATTTATATCTTTAGCATTATCCTTTAAAGCATTTATATCTATTTGTTTATTAGCAGTACTTTCAAGATTTTCACTATTTATATTTGGAATGTCATAATCTATAAATTTAGGAGGAGTTGAATAATCTATTCCTACATTTTGATTAAAGTCATTATTAGTATTGACTGTATTTTGATTATTATTAAATAGAGGTTCTGTTAAATTTACTGGTTGAGGATTTAACATATTATCTATATCTTGAGGAGTTATATTTTCTTCTTTTGGTTTAATTTTTTCTTCTAGTTCTCTAACAGTCATTTTGTTATTTATTATCTCCTTTAATAATCTTTTTTGTTCTTCTTTATCTGTTACACTTAAAAGAGTTCTAGCATGACGTTCTGATATTTCTTCTTTTAATAGAGCATCTTGGACTTCATCTGTTAAAGATAAAAGACGTAGTTTATTAGCAACGGCACTTTGACTTTTACCCATTGTTTTTGCTAGTTCTTCTTGAGTCATTTGATCTAATTCCAAAATCTTTTGATAGGTTTTTGCTTCTTCTATAGGATTTAAATTTTTTCTTTGTAAATTTTCAAGAAGAGCAACTTTACTACTTTCTTTATCATCTAAATTACGAATAATAGCTGGTATTGTAGTAAGTCCTGCTAAAGCTGATGCTTTATAACGACGTTCTCCTGCTATTATTTCATATTTATTACCTATGTTTCTAACAATAATAGGTTGAATTACGCCATGTTCTTTAATAGAAACTGCTAATTCTTTTAAAGCTTTTTCATCAAATACTTGACGTGGTTGAAATCTATTTGGAATTATATCATCTAAATGTAAATATACTACTTCATTTTCTTGTGTTTGCATATTATCCCTCTTTTATTCTTTATATTTTTACTAATATCAGTATATCATTATTTTTAATAGTTTGCTAGTCTTTATTTTTCTTTATTTCTAAAAGTGTTCTAAAACCTTTATTATTTGGTAAATCAAAAGTAATATTCTTGTTTACAATCCAGTTGTTTTTAGAAATTATTTTTTGTGATTCTTTTAATTCTTCTTCGATATTACCTTTCATAACAAGAAAACTACCATTGTCATTAACTAAAGGCATTGTCCAGTTTAATAGTTTAGGAAGGGATGCGACTGCTCTTGCTGTTACTATATCAAAAGTTTTACCTTTTTTAATTAAATCTTCTGCTCTTATATGATAAGCTTTTATATCTGTTAGATTTAGTTTTTCTATTAGATTATTTAAATAATTTACACGTTTTAAAAGAGCATCTATTAAAGTTATTTTTAAATTAGGATAAAATATCTTTAAAATAAGGCCTGGAAAACCTGCTCCTGTTCCTACATCACAAAGTGTTTCTACTTTAGATAAATCATAGATCTTAGCAAGAGTAAGACTATCATAAAAGTGTTTTATATAGACTTCTTCTTTATCTGTTATTCTTGTGAGATTCATAGTTTTATTAGTTTCAATTAAAGTATTATAAATTATTTCTAATTGGTCTAATTTTTCTTTAGTAACTACTAAACCTAAAGATTCTACTTCTTTTATAAATTCTTCTAACATTATTACTCTCCTTTTTTCTTTAAATAAACAGAAAGAATTGAAATATCTGCTGGATTTACCCCACTTATTCTGCTAGCTTGTCCTAAAGTAAGTGGTCTTATTTCTTTTAGTTTTTCTTTCGCTTCACTAGCAATATTAGGTATAGCATCATAGTTTATATCTAGTGGAAGATTCTTATCTTCTAAAGCTAACATTTTTTCGGCTTCTTCCATAGATTTTTTTATATATCCTTCATACTTTATATTTATTTCTACTTCTTTTTTTATGTCATCGTCATAATCTAAGTTAATAAATTCTTCTAAATTGTTTAGAGTTATTTCAGGACGTTTTAAAAATTCATATAGAGTTACTCCGTCTTTTAAAGGAGATGTATTCATTTTTTTTAGTTTTTCATTTATTTCTTTCTTAGGGGTTATTTTTGTTTCTTTTAAAAGATTTGTTAGTTCTTCTATTTTTTCTTTTTTTAATAAAAATTTATTATAGATTTCATCACTTATTAAACCTACATTATGACCATATTCTCTTAATCTTAAATCAGCATTATCATCTCTTAATAGAAGACGATATTCAGCACGTGATGTTAAAAGTCTATATGGGTCTTTTACACCTTTTGTTACTAAATCATCGATTAAAACTCCAATGTATGATTCATTTCTTTTTAGTATTAAAGGTTCTTTACCTTCTAATTTTAAAGAAGCATTTATTCCTGCTAGTAGACCTTGGCCAGCTGCTTCTTCATAACCACTTGTACCATTTATTTGTCCTGCTGTATATAAATTTTCTATAAGTTTAGTTTCTAGAGTTGGTTTTATTTGTTTTGAATCAATCGCATCATATTCTATAGCATAGGCATATTTAGTTATTTTAGCATTTTCTAAACCACTAAGACTATGAACCATTTCTTCTTGGACGTAATAAGGCATACTTGTAGAAAAACCTTGTAGATACATATCATCATAAGAAAGGCTTTCTGGTTCTAGAAATAATTGATGACGTTCTTTATCACTAAAACGAACTACTTTGTCTTCAATGGATGGACAGTATCTTGGACCTACTCCTTCAACATATCCTCCATACATACTAGATTCATTTAAATGGCCTTTTATTATGTTGTGAGTTTTTTCGTTAGTATAAATTAAATGACAAGGTATTTTGTGAGTTGATGCTAGAGCGGTAGTGTTATCATAAGAAAAGGTTAAGTCTTCATCACTTCCATTTTCGATAGTCATTTTAGAAAAATCAACACTAGATTTTTCAATACGAGGTGGTGTTCCTGTTTTAAGTCTTATAATATTAAAACCTAACTTCTCTAAAAATGGACTAAGGTAATTACTGGCTTTTTCTCCGTGAGGTCCACCTTCTTTTTTAGTACTTCCTACTAAGATTGCACCTTTTAAATATGTACCTGTTGTTAGAATAACAGCTTTACTTTTTATTTGTTCTTCTGTTTCTAATATTACACCTGTTACTTTTTTATCTTCGATAATAAGTTCTTTTACTAACCCTTCTTTAATATCTAAGTTATCTTGATTTTGTAGTGTCTTTAACATTTCTTCTTTATATAAAACTTTATCTGCTTGGGCACGTAGGGCTCTTACAGCAGGTCCTTTTTTAGTGTTTAACATTTTCATTTGAAGAGAACTTTTATCAGTATTCTTAGCCATTTCACCACCTAAGGCATCTATTTCTCTTACTACTATTCCTTTAGCAGGACCTCCAATAGAAGGATTACAAGGCATATCAGCGATATTTTCAATATTCCCTGTTACTAATAGAATTTTGTGGTTTAATCTTGCACAAGATAGACAGGCTTCAATTCCAGCGTGTCCTCCTCCTACTACAATTACATCATAATTCATTTATACATCACTACCTTTTATTTTAGTTTTAATGCTTTTTCTTTTTCATCTTCTTTAAATCTTTCAATCATTTCTCTTTTAAAATCCATGAAATATAATATTTCGCCTAGACTATATTTAGTTGGTACTGCTCTTTTAGGAAGAGGCAAATTTTCTTCTCTAAACTTTATTAACCATTCTCTTTGAAATAATAAGGAATTATTTCTTGTAACTTTAGGAGTTTTAGATTCTAAATCTTCTTCTAGATAAGCAGCTTCTATTACTTCTCCTATTGATTTGTTAGGATCTTTTTTATAAATCAAAAGATGGCTATTACCATCTTCTATAGCTTTATTAATCCATAACTGATTGAAATAAATTGAATTTTTCTTTGTAATTTTATTCTCCATACTATTATCTCCTTTATTTTCCTACACAGAAGTTTGCAAATAATTCATCTAATAGTTCTTCACTATAGTTTTCTCCTGTTATATTACCAAGATTTTCAAATACACTTTTTAAATCTATTTCTATTATATCAATTGGTTCATCATTATTAAAGCTTGTTTTTGCATCATTTAAATTATTTAAAGCTTTCTTAGCATAGAAAAGCTGTCTATCATTAGTAAGATAAGTATAATCATCTTCTTCTATTTCATTTAATTTAAACATCTTTTTAATTTCTTCTTTTAGAGAATCTATCCCATTTATTTCTTTAGTATTAGTACTTACTATATGTTTAAATTTATAATCTTTTAAGTCTATTTTTTGTTCTAAATCATTTTTATTTAAAACTATAATTGGATTTTTATCTTTAACTTTGTCTAAAATATATATATCATTTTCTGTTAGTTTTTCATTACCATTTAAGACAACTATTATTAGGTTAGCATCATCTATTAGAGAAAGACTTTTCTCTACTCCTATTTTTTCTACTATATTATCTGTTTCTCTTATACCGGCGGTATCTATTAAAGATAGTTCTATTCCATCAAAGATAATACTTCCTTCTACTATATCTCTTGTTGTTCCTTCTATATCAGTAACTATTGCTTTATCTTCTTTTAATAAGGTATTTAAAATACTACTCTTACCTACATTAGGTCGTCCTATGATAACTGTTTTTATACCATTTTTTATTATTTGTCTTTCTTCTGATTTTTTAATTAGTTCTTTTAAATCTATTTCTAACTCTTCTATTACTTTCTTTATATCTTCTTTAGTTATTTCTTCAATATCATAGTATTCTGGATAATCTATATTGACTTCTATGTTTGCTAGAATATATTTTAATTTATTTCTAAATGTTGTTATATATTTTCTTAAATTACCTTCAATTCCACTAAGAGCTTCTTTTCTTGATCTATCTGTTTTACTATTAATCATATCCATAACTGCTTCTGCTTCTGTTAAATCAATTCTACCATTTAAAAATGCTCTTTTAGTAAATTCACCTGGTTCTGCTTTTCTAGCACCTTTTTCTTGTAATAGTTCAAATATTTTAAGTGTTGGAGAAACACCACCGTGACAATTTATTTCTACTATATCTTCTTTAGTATAAGTTCTTGGTGATTTCATTATACTCACTAAAACTTCATCTATATCTTCTTTTCCATCTTTTATATAACCATAATTTATAGTATGTGAATCCACCTTAGTTAAATCTTTTCCTCTAAAAATAGAGTTTACTAAAGATATAGAGTCTTTACCACTTACTCTTATAATAGAAATAGCACTATTTCCTAATTTAGTAGAAATTGCAGTTATAGTATCATTAAACATAATTAAACTCCTTTTATAGTTTTTATATTTTCTTTTGGTTTTTCATAACCGAATAATTCATAAGCTTCTTCATTATAAAATGCATTTTCTTCTCTTTCAGTTAAATCTTCTTCTATAATGATAGGACTTTTTAATCTTATTACATTATTTGTTTCATCATAATAGTAGTTTTCTGTTTCTTCTATAGAAGTTATGGTATCTATAGAGTCAACTTGATATGATTCTGGATTTTTATATAGTTTTATAATTAAAAATTCATCTTTTGTATCATCTTCAAAATGTTTAAATGTAGTTATATTCTTTTTAACTATATCAAAATATGCTTTTATTTCTTCTTCTGTTAGATAACTATCATTTTTAATTATAAATAAATGTTTTAGAACTGTATCAACACTATATAATTTAATTTCACTATCATTTATACTACTATATATTATACCATCTTTTGTAGTTATTGAATTTTGTAATTTAGCTTGATAGTTTTTATAATCTCTTATTGCTTGTTTTAATTCTTCTATTTCTTGTATTTCTGTATAAGTAGATAATAAATCTTCTGCTTTCTTTTCTAATTGTTCTACCTTTTCAGTTTGTTCAGGAAATTGTTTCTCCATTATATTTTTAGTTGATTTTATATAATTATACTTATTTACTTTAGGTAAAGCTTTATACTTTTTTAATAAAAGATTTAATCTTGTACTAATCTTATTAATTTCCATTATTAATAATTGATTTAAAAAGTCTTTATCATTTAAGTCTGTAGTTACTTCTACTAACTTTGTTTCATTCATTATCAACACCATCCTTTCCTTTTTACAGTCTCACTATTATATTGGGGAAAGTGCTTTTTGTAAAGGTTAAAAACTAGATTATTCTTTGATATGTTACAACTTTACACTTTTTTGACAAAAAAAGAAAAAAACCTAAACTCTAGGTTTTATTACGACACATCTATTAGGTTCTTCTCCTACACTTTCTGTATATACATATCTATTATTAGATAAAGCATTATGAACTATTCTTCTTTGATAAGAATTCATCTTATCCATTTTTACTTCTATTTTAGTTTCCTTTACTTCTCTTGCTAATTTTCTTGCTAGATTTTCAATATGTTTATCTGTTCTCTGTTGATAATCACTTACATCTATTAAAAATTTGTAAGATGTATCTATTTCCTTTTTTAACATTTGATTTATAACAATTGTTAAGGCTTTTAAATTCTTACCATCTTTTCCTATTAAAAGTGCATCATTAGTAGAAAATAGACGGTATGTTGGAACATCATTATTCATACTTATTTCTATTTCAACATCAAGTCCCATATCTTTTAAAGTTGATTTAATTATTCTTTTTAAATATTCTTTAACTTCTCTTTTTTCAACTACTTCTATTTCTACTTTTTTTGATAATAGAGTTTTCTTTTCTTCTTTTGTTTTAATGATTAAGTTTTCTTCTAATTCTTGAAGATCGATTTTTGCTTTATTCAATGCTTCTTCATATGTTTTTCCTATAAATTTATGCTTTTCTACCATGTTTTTCCATCCCTCTCATTACTACTATATTTTGAACTATAGCGAAGATATTTCCAACTGACCAATATATACCTAAAGCTGATGGCATAAAGAATGCTGTTATGATAATAATAACACTCATCATAATTGGCATCATTTTCATTGAAGGGTCGCTTGTGGTATTATTTGTGGTTTTAAACATAAAAATGGTTGATGCTCCTATTATTAGAAGAAGTATTATATACATATAGAATGTTTCACTACCAAAACCAACTAACGGAGTTGTTCCTAATTGAATTCCTAGGAAGTTTTCTTCAAAGATAGCTGGTACTCTATTAATTGCTTCTAGGAAAGCTAGTAATAAAGGTAACTGAATAAATGATATTAAACAACTCGTTAAAGGATTGAAATTATATTTTTTATAAACCATCATCATTTCTTGATTTTGTTTTAACATTGATTCTTGATCTGTTTTACCTTCATATTTTTTTTGAATTCTAGCAAGTTCAGGAGAAACTTTTTTCATCATTTCACTTTGAACAGCCATTTTTCTTGTAAATGGAAATAATATTAATCTTATTATTATAGTAATAATTATAATACTAACTGCAAAACTTCCTACATACTTACCTAATGTTAAGATTAAGAATGCTAGTGGTTTTACAAAAATACCAGTCCATAGTCCATCATATTCTGTAGATGTTGGAGTAAATTCAGAACATTTTGGTAAGTCTTTTAGTTTTACTCCATTTTTTTTATATATTTTTCTAGTTTGTTCATTTTCTGGTTGACAAAGAATATTTTCTGTTAATGCTTGTCCTGTTTCAGGATTTTTAACAGCATTATTATCTTTATCTACTAAAGTAGTTTGGCAACCTGTTACTAAGAATAATAACATTATTATAATAAGTATTTTTGTTTTTGTATTTCTTCTTTTCATAGTGACTCCTTACTTAATTTCATTTAATAATCTTTCTAAACTGTTTGATAATTCTTGGAAAGTTAAATCTAAACAGCTATTTCTTATAATTATAATACAATTATAGTTATTTTCATAGGACTTTTTATAGTTTCTAAGTATTGCTCGTACTCTTCTTTTTAATTTATTTCTAATATGAGCCTTCCCTACTTTTTTTGGTACTGTTATACCATATTTATTAAACTGTTCATTATTTTTATTATAAAAAACTATAAAATTATAATTTTTTACTTTTTTTCCATTCTTTATTATCTTATCAAAATCTCTTTTTTCTTTTACTATATACTTCTTGTTCATCTAATCACGTCCTAAAGTTAAAAAAACACTGCAAAAAACAGTGAATTTTATTTTACTAATTCTTTACGTCCTTTCTTACGACGATTATTTAAAATATTACCTGCACTTGCTTTACGTGCGAAGAATCCATGTTTCTTTGCTCTTCTTCTTTTGTTTGGTTGATATGTTCTTTTCATTATAACACCTCCAGACTTGAAATCTACATTATTATAATAGGTAGCGTGTAGCTTTGTCAAGAAAATTCTTTTTCTTTATCTACTTCCCTTAATTTTAAAGTTAAATTTCAGTTTTGGAGTAAAGTGAAATTTAGTATTAGAAAAGCTTATTGTTTTTTTATTA
>CALVUV010000025.1 GCA_944363685.1 uncultured Bacilli bacterium | reverse complement strand
AAATAGAAAACTTACGCATTTTTCAAAATATGTAAAAACTCTCTTAATCCTTGATATATAAGGAAATAAGAGAGTTTTTATATACTCGAAGTGTTTAAAACCGGATTATAGCATCTTATTTCTTCATACATATATAATTTATATAATATTTTACATCTATTATGTAAAATATATTTGTAAAATTTTTGTACATAAAAAATGTAAAGTGTTCTTATTGATTAAGCTGTGATATACTTATTGTTAAGAATAGGTGATAATATGGTAAGTAAGATAAGTAATATTTTCAAAAAAGGACATAACGATTGGTTGAAAGTAACAATATCAACTATAATCGCTGCCGTTATGGTAATATTTTTCTCAAAGACAGTAGCAAGTTCTTATGCCTTAGCAAATCTTGATAGCTTAACTACAGGCCAAGGACATGTTACAGAAGATAGAGTTAATCTTTTTCCAGAATTTACTGAAGGTGAGATAATCGCTCTTATTCCGTTTTTTGCAACCGATGATAATGGTGAAAGATACACAGTATATTGTCTTGAAAAAAATAAGGGATGGAGTCCTGGAGAAACAATTACTAGAAATGAAACTCCATTAGATGATGGATATGTTTATCTATTACAAAATGGTTATCCTAAAAAAAGTTTAACTGGTGATAATGCTAATGATGAATATCTAACACAAATAGCTGTATGGTGGTATCAAGATTTGGTTAATGGTGTAAGTGATAATGAAACAGGTGTATTAACTGCAAATCAAAAATCTGTAATAAAAAGTAGTAAATATTATAGATATATAGAACCACTAATAACAGGAGCAGTTAATGCTAAAAATAATCCTATAGAAATTAATCCTACTTTTAGTATAAATACTAATGACTTTAAATTAAGTAGTGATAATAAATACTTAATGACAGATTCAATAACAATTACTTCTAATGTTGATTATGATAATTATTTAATAAGCGTAGATAATAATGCAGTAGAAGTTTTAGATAACAATAATAACGTCATAAGTAATAATACAATAAATAAAGGTGAATCTTTTAAATTAAGAGTAGATTTATCTAAAATAGATAATCCAATAACAGTTAATATAAGTGCAATAGTTAATTATACAGAATTTGAAGCATATAGTTATGATCCTCCAAAAGAAGATATGCAACAATCAGTCGCTTCAGTATTAGTTCCTGTTTCTAAACAAAAAGTTGTTAGTAATAGTGTAAGCATGCCAACAGGTAGTTTGACAATTAGAAAAGTTGACACAGAGAATAAACCATTAGAAGGAGCAAATATTGAAGTAATTAGAAAAGCAACTAATAAGACAGTTGCAAATTTTGAAACAACAACTGAAGACTATGTAATAGATAATTTATTACCTGGAGAATATGAAATAAAAGAATTATCAGCACCTAATGGATATTATATAGATAATGAAAGTACTAATGTGATAATAAATGATAGTAATTTAAATGTTACTAAGGAAATTATTAATTCTAAATATATAGTAAGAATTGCAAAAAGAACTTATGATCAAGGAGGATTTATTAGTGGCGCTGTATTAAATATAGTAAATAGTAATAATGAAGTAGTTGAAACTATTACTACCACTAACGGATATACTTTTCTTGATACATCAAAATTAAGTGAAGGAACTTATAAGGTAATAGAAGTGACTGCACCTGATGGATATTTTGTAAATACCGAAGGAGAAGAGTTTACTATAGATAAAAATCATACTAATATTGAAGTTATTTTCCATGATGAAGTAAATGAAGTAATAATAGATAAGAAAGATGAAGAAAATAACTTTGTTAGTGGAGCAGTATTAAGATTAATAAGAGTAAGTGATGGAAAAGTAATTGATGAATGGACTAGTACCAATGAAGGACATAGTGTTTATAGTCTTAGTAAAGGAGAATATAAAGTAATAGAAGTAACTCCTCCATCAGGGTATTCACTAAATACTAGTGAAGTTACTTTTGAAGTAACTGGTAAAGAGACTGAAGCTAAGACTGTAACTTTCTATAATTCCGATAATCAAGTAATAATTAATAAGGTAGATGAAGAAGGAAATCCTCTAAGTGGAGCGAAACTTAGAGTTACTAATAGTAATGGAGACTTAATAGAAGAATTTACTACTACTAAAGAAGCTCATACTCTAAATAAACTAAGTAATGGTACTTACTATGTAGAAGAAATAGAAGCTCCTAGTGGTTATCAATTAAATACAGAAAGAAAAAGCTTTACTGTAGATGAAAATACAACTAGTATTCAAGTAACTATGGAAAATGTAAAAACACGAATGTATTTAGCAAAAGTAGATGAATATGGAGAATGTATTCCTGGTGCAACATTAAGACTTTTAGATAGTAATAAAGAAGAGATAGAAACTTTTGTTAGTGGAGAAATGCCATATTTTATAGATGGATTAGATTATGGTACATATTATCTTGAAGAAGTAAAAGCACCAGATGGATATATAAAAAATAATGAACAAGTAAAGATAAATTATACTAGAGATAATGCTTCTGGGACCTTTTCTCTTGTTAATAGAAGAGGAAGACTAACAATAGAAAAAATAGACAGTGAGACTAAAGAAGCAGTAAGTGGAGCGACTTTAGAGATAAGAAAAGGTAATGAAGTAGTAAAAACAATAACTACAACAAATACTCCTACAGTAATAAATGATATAGGAGAAGGAACATATAAAGTAGTAGAAGTAAATACACCTTTAGGTTATATAAAAAGTAATAAAGAATATGAAGTAACAATAGACTCTAATAATCCTAATGCTACTGTTACAATAGAAAATAAACCAATAACAGTAAATCTAGGTAAAATAGATGCAAAAACAGGAGAATATATAAGTGGAGCCACAATGAGATTAAATAGAGAAGATGGAGAAATGGAACCAATTACCTTTGTAAGTAGTAATAGTCCATATCAAGTTAAGAGATTAACTCCTGGAGTATATAGCCTAGAAGAAATAGAAGCCCCTAGCGGTTATGTAGGAACAGGATCTAAGATAACATTTAGAGTCTTAGAAACAGGAGAAGTACAAACAGTAAATATAACTAATGATATAACAACAATAAGTATAAACAATAGAACATTAACAGTAGATACAAATAAAACAAGTGGTTATAAATACCAATTAGAAACAAGAGATGGAACTTTAATAGATGAATTTACCACAACAAATGAAAATTATGTTAAAGAAAACTTAGAAATAGGAGAATATATCTTAAAACAAATAGAAGCTCCTAATGGAGTAATAGTAAACAATGAACCAATATACTTTAGTATTACAGATAGTAATAATGTTAGTATAATAAACTTTGTCAATGACTTTACTAAAGTAAATATCAGTAAGAAAGATATGGTAGGAAGTGAAGAAGTAGAAGGAGCACACTTAGTAATAAAAGATAGTAATGGAAATATAGTAGAAGAATGGACATCAAGTAATACACCATATTACATAGAAAAGCTTCCAGTAGGTAACTATACTTTTACTGAGACAATCGCTCCAGATGGTTATATATTAAATACATCAGTAGTAGAATTTAACGTCCTAGAAACAGGTGATATTCAAAGTGAAGTTATGTTTAATTCTAAACCTATAGAAGTACCTAATACTTCTAGTAATTCTACATTTATATATTTAACTGGTGGTATTTTAATGATAATTGGTGGTATCTTAATATATGTTTCTTATAAAAATAAAACTGGGATAAAGTCAAGATAAATATATATAAAATGCATATAATATAGTAGGTTCGGGTGTCAAATTTGACAAAAAATTAAATATTTGCTACAATTTTATTGTTCTTATTTGAAGGAGGAACTATGAAAAAAGTTAGTAAGCTGAGTCTTACCTTAGCATCTATTGGTGTTTTTATGATAGGCTTAGCAGGAGTTTTACAGTATCAAGCTTTTAAAATGGAAAGTACAAATACTGTAGCTTATGAAAAAGTGACTATGAAAGATATGAACTCTGGAACTGTAGAAGAAGTTAATGATGAAAGTAAGAATGAAGAAGTTTCAGATAATTCTAATAATAATGAAGAAATAGTTGATGCTACTACTGTAGATACTGAAAGTGTCGAAGAAGTAGTTATTGAAGAAGAATTAGAAGATATTAAGACTTATGATGAAATTAATACTGTTCCTATTGATCCAATTGTTTTTGATGGATTAACAATGAATCAGTTAGCAGAAAAGCTTAATCGTTCCCTAAATTCTACTATTTCTGGTAAAGGATACTTAATTGCAAGTTATTCTTTACAACTTGGTATTGACCCTTATATGGCAACTGCAATTATTCTTCATGAAACAGGATGTAATGGTACTTGTAGTAGTTTAGTTCGTGAATGTAATAATGTAGGTGGACAAAAAGGAGGACCAAGCTGTGGTGGAGGTGCTTATAAAGCATATCCTACCCTTGATGAAGGTATTATGGGTTATTTAGATAACTTATATCGTAATTATTATGCTTATGGACTAACTACACCAGAAACTATCGGACCTAAATATGCCGCTAGTACTACTTGGGCTAGTCAAGTTAATAATTACATTGCAATGGTAAAGAGTAGATAGTAAATATACTCTTTTAAAAATAAGATACTTGCTATCTTACTAGTATTTATGATAATATAAAACTAGTAAAAGTAAGAAAGAAGGTAGTAAAATGGATAAAATAAATCGTCAATTCCAGGGTAAAATAATTCGTCATTTTTCTAAAATTTCATGTTTACTATGTGTTACCTGGGGGGGGCGATTTAATAAATATCTAAGTAATAAAATTACTTTCTTTCATAATGTATTAAGAATAGAATAGGTGTATTCTATTCTTTTTATAATGTCAAAATATTTGATAAAAAGGACTTTATGTGTTAATATTTTTATAGATAATAAAAAGTATAAGAATAGAAATAATTGGTAATATTAAAAGTAGTAAGGAGTAAGAAAATGGAAAGAAAAAAATATATAATAATATCAATAATAGTAATAAGTATAAGTATAATAGCATTAATAGGAACAAGTTATGCCTTACTAACAATGAGTATAGAAGGAGAAAAAGAAATAAGTTTAACAGCAGGTATTCTAAAAGTAGATTTTAGTGAAGGAAATAATATAAATTTAGATAACGCTGCACCTATATCAGATAGTGAAGGATTAAAGACAACTCCATATACCTTTACAATAACAAATACAGGAAATATAGATGCATATTACCATATCTCATTAGAAGAAGATAGTAATAATACCTTAAGTAATAGATATGTAAAAATGAAAATGACAGGTACTAATGGCTATGATAGTGGAATAATAAAAGTAAATAATTATGGAATAGGTACCTTTGAAATAAGAGGAGAAGATGTATTAAGTCCAAGTGATAAAGTAACATATACATTATATATGTGGTTAGATGAAGATGCAGGAAATGAAGTTCAAGGAACACAATATCAAAGTAAGATAGTAGTAGAAAGTTTTGATAGAGAAAGTAATAGTCCTAACAGTCCAATGTTAGATGATGGAATGATAGCAGTAAAGTATGAAAATAATAACTGGGTAAAAGCAGATAGAATAAATATAAATAGTGATTGGTATAACTATGATGAATTAAAATGGGCTAATGCAGTAACAGTATCTGAATCAACAAGAGAAACATATCTAAATGCAAGTAATGGAACAGTAATAAATATGGATGATATAGAAACAATGTGGGTATGGATACCAAGGTATTCATATTCAATAGGCAGTGAAGATGGAACAAATTACTATGGAAAAAAAGGGACATTCTTAGATACAACACCAACCCAAGCCTTACCAGGAGAAATAGATGTAAAGTTTGTTAGTGAAAATACTAAGGATAGAGGAAGTGCAAAGTATTTAGTAAGTGAAGGAATAAGTGATGATGATTGGTATACTCCAGATGCCTTTACATTTGGGAATCAAGAACTTAGAGGAATCTGGGTAGGAAAGTTTGAGACAAGTAGTTCTAATCCGAGTGCAAGTTATGGAGGAGGAAATACAACAGAATTAGATGCTATGATAAAACCAAATGTAACAAGTTGGAGAAGAATAAATGTAAGTAATGCCTTTAATGTAAGTTTAAAGATGAATGATGTAGGTAATAGATATGGCTTTAATGAGAGTACAGATACTCATTTGATGAAGAATAGTGAATGGGCGATAGTTGCCTATTTATCTCAAAGTAAATATGGAAAGTTGGGTAATACTAATTTTAGTGGTGCAAACAAAGATATATATCAAAATAAATCAGATAGTTACATAACAGGTTGTAGTTATGGAACACCTAGTAATGGAGACACAGATTATGGATGCCAATATACTTATAATATAGATATAAATGGAACAGGAGCATCTACTACAGGAACTATCTATGGAATCTATGATATGTCAGGTGGTACTTGGGAATATGTAATGGCTAATTATAATGATGTATTAGGAGATAGTGGGTTCACATCAATGCCAGAATCAAAATATTATAATAAATATACAACATCAGATATAAATACAGCATGTAATGGAGGAGAATGTTTAAGTCATGGTTTAAGTGAAGTAAATGGCTGGCAAAACCCTCATCAAGTTATGATGGGTATATTCTGGTGGCTTGTGCGTGGTGGCATGTATAATCAAACAGTTATTTCTAATTATTTTCCTGGAATATTTGCTTATGGACAAGATCATGGAAATAATGATCAAACTGTTTCTTTCCGTCTAGTAGCAACAATAAGATAAACATATACATATACTAAGTTATATGTATTTTTTTGTCTTCTTTTAATCTTTCTTTTCTCTATTTATTACTCATAGTATTCTATAGGAGGATGCCTATGAAAATAAATAGTAATGGTCTAAGTAATGAAGAAGTAATTAAATCAAGAGAAAAATATGGTAATAATGCTTTAGTAATGATAAAAAAAGATAGTTTTTTAAAACAACTAATAAGAAGTCTAGGAGATCCTATTATTAAAATATTACTAATTGCTTTAGGTATTAAAACAATATTTCTAATCCAAGATTTTGATTGGTATGAAACAGTAGGTATAGTAATCGCTATTTTTCTTGCTTCATTTATATCAACTATATCAGAATATGGTAGTGAAAAAGCCTTTCTAAAATTACAAAATGAAGCCTCTTCTATTAAAGTAAAAGTAAGACGTAATAATAAAGTTACCTTAATTCCCATTGATGATATAGTAGTTGGAGATATTATATTACTAGAAAGAGGAGATAGAATTGTTGCAGATGGAATATTATTTAAAGGAGAACTTAGTATAGATGAATCATCTATTACTGGAGAAAGTAAAGAAGTCTATAAAAAACCTTTTATTAATGGAATTAATCCCACTGATAGTAATGAACTACTAAGAGGTAGTGTTATATATAACGGTATTGGAGAAATGATTGTTACAAAAGTAGGTGATAATACTTTCTATGGTAAAATAGCCTTAGAATTACAAGATAAAGAACCAGAAAGCCCCTTAAAATTAAGACTTAGAGAACTTGCTAAAACTATTAGTAGAATAGGCTATATTGGTGCATTTCTAGTCGCTTTCTCTTATCTTTTTTCTAAACTAATTATAGATAATAATTTTGATATAAATAGAATCATTTTTACTCTATCAGATACCTCTCTTACTTTTGCCTATATCCTACAATCTTTAACTCTTGCCGTTACTATAATAGTAGTCTCTGTCCCCGAAGGTTTACCTATGATGATTACCTTAGTTTTATCTAGTAATATGAAAAGAATGTTAAAAGATAATGTCTTAGTTAGAAAACTAACAGGAATAGAAACAGCAGGAAGTTTAAATATCTTATTTACTGATAAAACAGGAACCCTAACTAAAGGAGAATTAGAAGTAGTAGGAGTAATGTTTGGTAATTTAGACTATTATAAAGAAAAAGATAGACTTAAAAATAATTTTACTTACTATAATCTCTTAAAAAGATCCATTCTCTCTAATACAGACTGTTTATATGATGAAAATAAAAAAATTTGGATAGGAGGAAATGCTACTGATAAAGCCCTAGTTAATTACTTTAATCCTTCTACTTACAATATTAAAAAAATTAAAGAAGTTCCATTTGATAGCAAAAATAAATATTCTTATACTAAAGTATTAGATAGCGGTAAAGAAATAACTTACTATAAAGGCGCCCCTGAAGTATTACTAAATAAATGTAAGTACTATATTTTACCAAATGGTAAAACTACTCCCTTTATAAATAAAAATAGTATAATAGATGTAGTTAATAAATATGCCAATATGGGTATTAGAGTCTTAATGATATGTATTGAAAAAGATAATAAATTTTCTTTTCTATCTTTAATATTTATTAAAGATGAACTTAGAGATGAAGTAAAAGATGGTATAAAACTAGTAAAAAAAGCAGGTATTAAAACAGTAATGATAACAGGAGATAATAAAGTAACCGCTACATCTATCGCTAAAAATGCAGGTATTATAGAAAGTGATAGAGATATTATTTTAACTAGTAATGAATTAAATAGTCTAAGTGATGAAAAAATAAAAGAAATTATTCCTAATTTATGTGTTATAGCAAGAGCCCTACCTACAGATAAGAGTAAATTAGTAAGATTATCTCAAGAATTAGGTCTTGTTGTAGGAATGACAGGAGATGGAGTTAATGATGCTCCCGCTTTAAAAAAAGCAGATGTAGGTTTTAGTATGGGAAGTGGCGCAGAAGTTGCAAAAGAAGCTAGTGATATAATCTTACTTGATAATAATTTTAACTCTATTGTTAAAGCAATTTTCTATGGTAGAACTATTTTTAAAAGTATTAGAAAATTTATTATTTTCCAACTAACTGTTAATTTCTGTGCCGTTTTCTTATCAATAGTAGGACCATTTATAGGAGTAGATACTCCTGTTACAGTTATCCAAATGCTTTGGGTAAATATGGTTATGGACACTCTAGCAGGCATTGCCTTCTCTTATGAGCCACCACTTTTAGAATATATGGAAGAACCACCTAAGAAACGTGATGAAAAAATACTAAACAACTATATGATTCATGAGATAATATTTACAAGTATCTATTCCTTTTTATTATGTATCTTCTTCTTAAAATGTCCTCTAATCCATTCATTCTTTAGAGCGGGAAAAAATGATATACACTTTATGAGTGCCTTCTTTGGTTTATTTATATTTATGATGATATTTAATTGTTTTAATGCAAGAACCTCTCGTCTTAACATCTTTGCTAATCTTACATCTAATAAAGTCTTTTTAGGAGTAATTCTTTTTATAGTAATAGTACAAATTCTTCTTATCTACTATGGAGGAAATTTATTTAGAACAACATCACTTAGTCTAAAAGAAATAGAGATAATGCTAATCTGTGCCTTTTCAGTAATACCAGTAGAATTAATAAGAAAAATATATCTTAAAAGTAAAGGAAAACTAGGTTGTGTTTAAAAAAAAGTTGTAATATAATAAAAGAGCGCTTGGAGGGATATAAATGAAAAATTTAAAAATACTTAGTATGAATTTAGGAAAAAGTTTTATTCCTGTTATAGATAGAAGAAAAAGAGAATATATTACAGATTTTTTAGATGAAAAAAGTTATGATATTATTATGTTACAAGGAGATAATATTCCAAGAAATCTAGATTTAAATTATATAGGTATGAACTATGAAATTATAAAGAAAAATAAAGGACTTATAACTTTACATAATAAAGATATATATGTATCTCCCTTTTCAGTTGATTCTGACTATATAGACACCAATATTGTATATAATAAAGTAAATTTGCTAGCTTGTCTTAATATAAATTGTAAAGATTTAAAAGACTTTTATGATGTAGATAATATTTGTAAAGCATATTGTAATGTAAATGGAAAACAATATACCAAGAATAGAATAATAACTGGAAAAATACCAAGAGAAGTTAATTTAAATAGTTTTTGTAAATCTTTAGGATTAAAAGATATCTCTACTGATATAGGAAGAATTACTCATAAAGAAAATAATAGAGAAATAATAAACCACTTCTTTATATCAGAAGATTTAGAAGTAGCAAGTATTCATAAACTAGTAGGACTAACAGAAGTATCTCTTACTCATCAAAAAATACTAAAATAATTGTCATAATAGAATATTGATTATATAATAAGTATATATGGAGGATAACTATGACAAATTTAAAGATACTTAGTATGAATTTAGAAAGAGATTTTATTCTTAGAAAGAAAGATATAAAGAAAAGAGAATTATTAAAAGAAGCGATAAAAGAAAATGACTATGATATTATTTTAATGCAAAGAGGAGATTTAAGATTAAATAATAAAAGATTAGGATATAAAGAAATAAAGAAGGAAAATAGTTTAGTAACTTTATATAAAGATAAATTTCCTGGTTTTACTTTAGAAGATGATTTAGGATTTGATATTGCTAGTAATCTAGTCATTTATTATCATAATTTACCAGTATCTATTATTAATGTAAATTGTAAAAATAAAGAAAGCTTTTATAATATAAGATCTTTTAGTACTGTCACTAAAATGTGTGAAAAGTATAGTGATCCTACTTCACCTCATTATGTTAGAAAAAGAATAGTAACAGGAGTATTTCCTAAAGATATAAATATAAAAGAGTTTTGTGATATGTTTGATTTATATGATGTTTCTAAAAGAGAAGTATCAAAGGATAGAACAAATTATTTCTTTATCTCTAGAGATTTTGAATGTGAACGAGTTATAGAAGAAAAAGATAGAACAGAAGTAATACTTAAGAAAGTCTTAAAATAACTTTCTTTTTCTTTTGCTTTTTGATAAAATTTAATTGTTTTGAGGTGATATTATGTTACAAGTAAATAATGTTAGTTTAAAGTTTGATAAAAGAACTTTATTTGAGAATGTTAATTTAAAATTCACAAATGGCAACTGTTATGGAATAATAGGTGCGAATGGAGCAGGGAAAAGTACTTTCTTAAAATTACTTACAGGAGAGCTTGATACTACTACAGGAGATATTACAGTAAGTAAAGGAGAAAGAATTTCTATCTTAAAACAAGATCATTATGAATTTGATGATATAAAAGTATTAGATGTAGTTATTATGGGAAATGATAAATTATATAAGATAATGAAAGAGAAAGAAGAATTATATTCCAAGACAGAATTTAGTGAAGAAGATGGAATTAGATTAGCTTCCTTAGAAGCAGAATTCTTAGATATGGATGGTTGGAATGCAGAAAATGATGCTGCAATACTTCTTACTAATTTAGGTGTAAGTGATAAATACTTTGAAAAAACTATGAAAGATATACCAGTAAAATTAAGAGTTAAAGTATTACTTGCTAGCGCTTTATTTGGTAATCCCGATATTTTATTATTAGATGAACCTACTAATAGTTTAGATTTAGATGCTATTAGTTGGCTAGAAGAGTTTATAATAAATTATCCTAATACTGTAATAGTAGTTAGTCATGATAGATATTTTTTAAATAAAGTATGTACTCATATAGTTGATATAGACTATGGTAAAATGAAATTATATATAGGTAATTATGACTTTTGGTATCAATCAAGTGAGTTAGCTTTAAAACAGATGAAAGAATCTAATAAAAAGAAAGAAGAAAAAATTAAAGAATTACAAGTCTTTATTGCAAGGTTTAGTGCTAATGCTTCTAAAAGTAGACAAGCAACATCTAGAAAAAAGATGTTAGAGAAAATAGAATTAGATGAGATAATTCCATCATCAAGAAAGTATCCTTATATAGATTTTAAAATAACTAAAAATATAGGTAAAGAAGTTCTAAAAGTAACTAACTTAGAAAAAGAAGTAGATGGTAAAAAAATATTAAATAAAATATCTTTTACTATTCAAAGAGGAGATAAAATAGCTGTTATATCTAATAATGATTTAGCCAAAACAACTCTTTTTAATATTCTAGCAGGTATTACTGAATGTGATAAAGGTGAAGTAGTATTTGGTAAAACAATAGAAAAAGGATACTTGCCACAAGATAATAGTAATTATTTTGAACAAGAAAAGAATATTTTAGAATGGTTATCACAATTCTATAAAGTAGATGATGAGACACATTTAAGAAGTTTTTTAGGAAGAATGTTATTTAGTGGTGAAGATGTATTTAAGAAAGTTAGTGTTTTATCTGGAGGAGAAAAAGCAAGATGTATGTTAAGTAAACTAATGTTAGAAGAACCTAATTTTCTAATATTAGATGAACCTACTAATCATTTAGATTTAGAGAGTATTACTTCTCTAAATAAAGGATTAGAAAGATTTGAAGGAGAATTAATATTAACGTCAAGAGACCATGAATTAAATCAAACTGTTTGTAATAGAATTATAGAAATACTAGATGATGGAACTATTATTGATAGAAAACAATCTTTTGATGAATATTATGAAAAGAAGAGTAAGTAATTAACTTAATTAGTAAAATTATAAAAATTAATACTATCATTAAATTGAAATATCTGTTATACTATTCTTAAGGATAAGGTGTTGATAATAATGAAGAGATTTAATAATAGAAAAAAAATTAAAATTAATAAAGAAACAAAAGAAGAATATAACTTTAAAGAAGTAGCTCTAACTAAGATGGCTAAAAGACAACTATTTGTAACACTATTATCAATATTGGGAGTAACAGTAATATCTTTAGGTAGTGCCTATGCTGTCTTTACATCAGTATCAAAATCTGAAGAATATAATGTCATAAAAGTAGGAACACTTAATATAGATTTTGGAGATGTAACTAATACAATTAACTTATCAGGACAATATCCAATGACAGATGCAGAAGGAGCAAAATTAAAACCATATACATTTACTATAACAAATACAGGTTCATTAAAAACAGATTATGAAGTATATATTCAAGATGATACTGATATGATTGATAAAGATAAATGTACTAATAATCAATTAAGTAAGGATTATATAAGATTTAAGTTAGATACAGCTTCACCTGTTGATTTATCAAGTATAGCATCAAGTAATTATAGAATTGCAACGGGCTCTATAGCGCCAGAAGGTTCTGTTACTTATACACTATATGTATGGATAAAAGATGGAGTAGGAAATGATGTTTTAAATAGACATTATCATGGTAAGATAGTTGTTAATGGTGTTAATAGTAGTAGTGATGCAACTAGTAGTTTATCAACAACAAATCTAGAAGATAATACAAATACTATTGAAGAAGAACAAGATTCTACTAATAGTATAGATAATCAAGATATACAGCAATAGTAAGAAAAGAAAGAGGGTTAAAATATGAGAAAACTATGTATACAATATGTTACCTGGGGGGGGGCAATTTAATAGTAAACTAAGTAATAAAATTACTTTCTTTCATAGTGTAAGAAGAATAGAATAG